>SXVE01000414.1 GCA_005790265.1 Acidobacteriota bacterium
AACAAATTATAACTTTCCGGCGCAGCCGCCGTCCGATGATTGGGGAAACACGGTCGCCAACATTCGCCCGATAGAAACGGACGAAAACGATTTCGGCAAAACTTATCTGCCGTCGAATAATCGCACTTCGCCGACGCCCGAGTGGGGAATGACGCAGGCGAATATTGATTTGTCCGAAACGGATTTCGGCGGCGGACAAAACAGAACCGCGGGCGGCGCGCAGCAGCAGGACGATTACGGCGCGGCGGGCTACGGCGCGACGACGCCGTATTTTCGTTTGCCCGAAGCCGAACGCCAGAAATATCAAAATCTGCCGCCGACGCCGACCGAACAGGCGGCGCAGGAAAAAAAAGAAAGAGCGAACAAAGGCGGCGTTCCGACGTGGGTTTGGATCAGCGGCGGATTGTTTTCGATGTTCATTTTCGCCGTGATGGTTTTGCTCGTCGTTTACTTTTTCATTTTGCGCGATACCGGCTACGAAGCGACCGTCAAGGGCGCGCCGCCGGGAAGCAGCGTTTTGGTTGACGGCGCTTTTTGGGGAACGACCAAAGATGACAGCTCACTGATTCTGCCGGTGCTCAAAGCCGGTGAGACGAAAAAAATCGAAATCGTTCACCCGAATTACACTTGTGAGCCGCGCGAAGTCAAAGGATTAGACGGCGTTAACCCCGAACCGATTATCGCGCGCTGTCAGCCGGTGGCGGTCAAACCGGGCGAAGATTGCGGCAATATTCGCCTTGGCGAATTCGACAAAGCCGAACGCTGTTACAACGCCGCGCTCGACGGTTTGCCCGATCCGTTTGCGCCGGAAGATTTAACAAAAGCGCTGAATATTCTGATTATCAATTTTGAAAGCGGCAAATACGATATTCCGCCAGTTCGTCTCGCCGCTTTGCAGAAAGGAGCGACGTTTATCAAGAAACTGCCGCCGACGGTCGTGCTCGAAGTCGGCGGTCATACCGATAACGTCGGCGGCGACGCGCCGAATCAAACTTTATCGGATAATCGCGCCAACGCGGTGAAAGCCGCGCTCGTCAAATTCGGCGTCGCGGGCGAAGTTTTGCAGACAAAAGGCTACGGCAAAGCGAAACCGAAAACGACGAACGACACCGAAGACGGACGATTTTACAATCGGCGCATCGAGTATTCGGTCGTCAAAAAATAAATCGTCCGTTAAAGATTTGCTGAACAAAAGAAACTTTTTTGTGAGGCAGCAAAAATAAAAATCGCCGCCCATATTTTTGGCGCGGCGATTTTATTTTTTTGCTGCTTCGTTTGTGCTGTCAAAAATTCGTTGCTTCTTCTTCCTCGACAATCATTTCCTCAATTTTATTGTCGGCGTTTAATCTAAAACGCCACAGAAAAAACCGTTTCGGAGTTTCCGCCAAATACCGGTAAGTATTTACGCCCTCCGCATTTTCTTCCCCGACGAAACGCATTTTCGCCGCGCCGAACGCGGCGATTCGCGCGTTATTTTTTTTCGCGCGTTCGGTCGTCAGCGTTTTGATTAAAGCGGCGTCGAAAATCGCGTCGCTCAAATTGTTTTGCGTTCGTTCGCGCACGGCAGTTTCGATTTGGCGCGCGAGATTTGCGTCGGAATTCGCCTGCGTCTTTAACGCTTTGAGCGAAATTTCAGGCAGATAAATTTTCGCGACGCCGTTGGCAATCAAAGTTCCCATTCCGCTTTCGCCCAAATTCGTCAGCGCAATAACCGTTAAATCATCATCAACGTAACGCGAAACGTTCGCGCCGAAACCGGCGGTTTGTCCGCTGTGCGCGACTAATTTGTGACCGCGAATTTCCGACAGGCGAAATCCGAAACCGTATGAAAAAGGTTTACCGTTGTTAAATGTCACCGGCGACCACATCTGCAATTTTGTTTCTTTTTTGAGCAGCGTGTCATTGCGCAGAGCCGCGTCCCATTTCGCCAAATCGCCGACGGTCGAAACAATTGCGCCCGCCGAAAAGACATCGGTCAGATCGTAATCGCGCCCGACTAATTTTTCGTTTTCCCATTCGTAGCCGGTCGCGCGGTTCGCGATGATATACTGCGGATCGCGGTCGCCGGTTTTCGTCATTCCGAGCTTTTGAAAAATGCGCTCGCGCATAAAAGCCCAGTAACTCGCGCCCGAAATTGTTTCGATAATGTAACCGAGCAAGCTGTAACCGCTGTTGCTGTAAACGTAATTCGTGCCCGTTTCAAAATCGAGCGGCTGCACGCCGAGCAGTTTGATAAAATCGTCGCGTTTCAATTTTCTGTTCAGCTCAAAACCGTCGAGACTCGAATAACTTTTAATGCCGGAAGTGTGCGTCAGAAGATTTCTCACCGAAACGTTTTTCCACGCGTCGGGCGTGTTCGGCAAAATGGTCGCGATTTTTTGATCGAGCGTGATTTTGCCGTTTTCGACGAGCAACATAATCGCGGCGGCGGTCATTTGTTTGGAAACCGAGCCGATTTCAAAAACCGTTTCCGTCGTTGCGGGACCGTTAAATTCGACGCTCGCCAAACCGTAACCTTTGGTTTTAATTGTTTTGCCGTTTTTGATTACGGCAATCGCCGCGCCCGGAATATGTTTTTCCTGCAAAGTTGCCTGCACAAAGCGGTCAACTTCGTCGGCTTGCGCGGCGAAGGAAAAAACAAACAGAAAAAGAACAAAAAATAAAGCCGGATGCGGTTTGGAATTCATAAATTTTGCTGAAGGGAAAAAGCTGTTGTCAGGCAATTTTTACGCGGATTTTTTTGCCAAGTCAAGCCGCGGTCGCCGCACGGCGAGACGATTTGCGCGTTTGCATCTCGTAATAATTTGTCGCTGCGGAAAAAAATTCGGCGCGAGATTTTAGAGCAGCTTGATGTGAAAAAAACTGCCCAAAATCTCGCGCCGAAATAATTTAGAAAGGCGTGAATTAAGAGAGAATTTATTTCTCTTTGCCGTTTTCATTCAAACCGGCTTTTTTAACTTTGCTGTTCATTTTCTCCGGTTTTATCACGCAGCGGTCGTGCAAATTATATTCGTAACCGTCGGGCAAAACGTGAACTCGCACATCAGCGAGCGCCAAACCTTCGCCTTTGCGCACATCGGGCGCGTTGGTATACGTCATCGCGCCGCCGTCAATAACAGTCACCGCGCCTTCGCCGATCACTTCAAATTTGCCTTTGTTGATGAAAAGCGCCGTATTTTCGTCAATGCCGAGTCCTAAATCCTGCGGATAATGAGCGACCGCCGACAGCAATCTGCCGTGACGTCCGCGCTGCGAAAAATGCGTGTCAATTATCGCGCCGATGATTAAATCCATTCCAGGACCGATTTCCACGGCGCGGAGACGCGGATTTTCTTCGCTCGCGCCGCTCAAAATCATCGAATTCGACATCATCGCCGCGCCCGCGCTCGTTCCGGCGATAATCAAATCTTTTTCGTAACGCTCGTGCATCACGCGCTGCATTTCCGAACCGCCCATTAAACTCGTAATGTGAATTTGATCGCCGCCGGTAAAATATAAACCGGTCGCTTCTTCGATCATTTTGACGCCGCGCGACGAATTCGCGTCTTCGCGTTCGGTGATGTCAAAAACCTTGATCGTTTCCACGCCGAGGCTTTTGAAAACTTTGGTCATTTCTTTTGCGGCTTCTTCCGGACTATCCGTGGCAACCGTCAAAATAACAATTTTCGCTTTTTTTCCGCCGGCGATTTCGACGAATTTGCTCAGGATGCGTTTTTCGCCTTCGCGATCTTCCGCGCCGCCGATGGCGACAAGTCTGCCTTTCGCTTCGGTTAATTCCATTTTTCCAATCCTCCCAGATTCGTAATTCGTTTTGCGTATGCAATCTTACCAGAATAAAATTTATAAAAAACCTGAATACGACGCCTTTTACTGGCTCGCGTTTCAGCCGAAAATTTATAAAATTTCATCAAAGAATGTTTGTAAGAAAATGTGAATCGAATCGTTCAAAAAACAGCAAAAAGCGAGCGGCGCAATGGTTTTGGTTCAGTAAAAAACCATTGCGCCGCTCGCTTTTTCAGACGCGCGATTTTATTTGATTAGGCGGCGTAAAATTGATTGAACGCCGCCGGTAAACTTCGTTTTATTTAATCGCCGACTATTTCGTCTTTTTGCTTTTCGCCGGTTTAGCGCCGCTCGCGCTTTTCGCCGCCGTTGATTTCGATTTTGCCGCCGAACTTGATTTCGCCGTTTTTGATGCGGCGGTTGTTTTTTTTGGTGCGGCTGACTTTGCTTTCGCCGTCGCCGATTTCGCCGATTTTTCCGGTTTTTCCGCGGTCGGCGTTGACGTTGCCGCCGATTCTTTCTGTTCGGTTTCCTGCGGGCTGCCGACCATTTCGCTGATTGTTTCCGTCGCGGCGACAACCGCGCCGACCGCCGCGCCGGTTGCGGCATCAACTAAAATTTCACCCGCAGCTTTTTTCGCTTTATCAATCAGAGTCGGCGCCGCGCTTTTTTTCGCCGTTTTCTTTTTCGCACCCGAATCGGTTTTGGCAGCGGCTGAAGCTGTTTTTTTCGCCGCGCTTTTTTCTGCCGGTTTTTTCGTTTCTTTTTTTGTTGGCATAATTGTCTCCTTTATCTTTAAAGTGTTAGTTTCACAGGCGTTAAGAAATTTATCATAAACCAATTAAAAAAATACACAGTTTTTTTCATCGCGCCGATTTGACCGGTCAATTGCCGCCGAATCGGCAACGATAGAAAGCAGAAAAGCGAATTGGTCTCGGCTCATATTTAAGACGCAAAATTTCCAATTTTTTTCATTTGTGCTAAAATCCATCTCACTATGAAAATCCTTGTCCGCTAAAACACCGCCGCTTTTGTTCGTTCGTGCGACTGTTCGAAACATCTTTTCGAGCGCGCAATGAATCTCGCTCATTTTCTTTTTTTCATAAAATTCACAGATTTACACGTATGTTAAATAACTCAGAAAACCTTTCCGTGAAAGCGGAAAATAACTCGTTTTGGTCAATTCTGCGTGAAGCGGTCGGCGGTTCGCAAAGAGATTTTACAACCGGCTCGATTGGATTGGCGATTTTTCTGCTCGCCGTGCCGATGATTTTGGAAATGTTTATGGAAAGCGTTTTCGCGATCGTGGACATTTATTTCGTCGGACATTTGGGCGCGGATTCGGTGGCAATCGTCGGTTTGACCGAATCAATGTTGGCGATTATTTACGCGGTCGCCATCGGTTTGAGCATCGGCGCGACGGCGACGGTCGCACGGCGCACGGGCGAAAAAGACGAGGAGGGCGCGGCGCGCACGGCGGCGCACGCGATTTATCTCGGCATCGGCGTTTCGGTTTTGATGAGCGCGGTCGGAATAATTTTCGCGCCGACTTTTCTGCGTCTGCTCGGCGCGGAACCGCAAGTTATCGCCGAAGGCACGACGTTTACGCGCATTATGCTCGGCGGAAATTTCGTCATCGTTTTTCTGTTTCTGCTCAACGCGATTTTTCGCGGCGCGGGCGACGCGGCAATTGCAATGCGCGTGCTCGTTTTCGCCAATCTGCTCAACATCATTCTCGCGCCGTGTTTTATTATGGGCGCGGATATTTTTGGTTTTTTGGGCATCAACGCGCCGAATTGGTTGGTTGAAAACTGGATTTTCCCAAAACTCGGCGTCACCGGCGCGGCAATCGGCACGACGATTGGACGCGGCGCGGGCGTCCTTTTCGCCGCGTGGTGGCTGTTTCGCGCGGGCGGACGCATCACAATTAAAAAAGAACACTGGAAATTTGATTCGGAAATTATGTCGAGTCTCGTCAAAATCGCCGCGCCCGCCGTTTTGCAGTTTACGATTGCGACGGCGAGCTGGAGCGCGCTCGTTCGCGTCGTCGCCGGATTCGGCAGCGAAGCAATTGCCGGTTAC
>SXVE01000415.1 GCA_005790265.1 Acidobacteriota bacterium
GCGTGATGTATCGCTCGCATTATCATTCGCTCGAACTGCAATTGGAACTCACGCGCCGCAATATTCCGTATCGCGTTCAATCCGGCGTCAGATTTTTCGAGCAGGCGCACATCAAAGACGTGATTTCTTATTTGCGCATCATTGTCAATCCGCGCGACGAACTCGCGTGGAAACGCATTTTGAAAATGATTCCGTCAATCGGCAATCAAACGGCGAACAAAATTTACGAAAGTCTGGCGTATGCCGAAAATCCGTTCGCGCTCGTTAAAAAAGAAGATTTTCAATACAAACCGCGCAGCACCAACAACTGGCGCAACTTCGTCGAACTGCTCGAACTCATTACAACCGACGAAAACCGCAACAATCCGGCGAAGCAAATCGAGCTGATTTTGACCGGCGGCTACGAACAGCATCTGCTCGAAACTTACGAAAATTCCGAAGCGCGGCTCGAAGATTTGCGACAACTCGCGCTTTACGCGACGCGCTACAATTCGACCGAAGATTTCTTGTCGGAACTCGCGCTGCTCTCGACCGAACGTTTCAAAGAACCGACCGGAATCGTCGCCGAGGACGTGATTCAAGGCGGCGAAGAAGACGAGCTTTTAACGCTCACATCTGTTCATCAAGCGAAAGGTTTGGAATGGAAAGCCGTCTTCATCATCTGGGCGGCGGAAGGCAAATTTCCTTCTCCGAGAAGTTTGAAAGAAATTGATTCAGAAGAAGAAGAACGCCGCCTCTGGTACGTCGCCATCACGCGCGCGCAGGACGAACTTTATCTGACATATCCGCTGATGATGGTTGATTACTCGCGCCAAACCGTTCTGCAAAAACCGTCGCGCTTTATCATGGAATGTCCGCCCGTGCAGTTTGAAGTCTGGAGTTTGGAAGAAGACGCAAAACCGTTCGACGCGCCTCTCGAATTGCCGGACAAAGATGTCGAATTTCTCAATTAAAATTCGCACGCGACAACCGAATCGAAATCTCGCCGCATCTTTTACCGTCAGGAAACACTTTTTATGGCGAAAAAATCTTTTCTCGATGCGGTTGATGTTCCGGTTCCCTGCTCGCGAAGCTGGGACGAAATGACAGGCGGCGAAAAACTGCGATTTTGCGCGAACTGCGCCAAAGATATTCACAACATTTCGGCGATGACGCGCAAAGAAGCGCGCAAACTTTTGTCCGAATCGAAGGAAAATCTCTGCATTCGCATCGAAAAAGACGCGGACGGCAAAATCAAAACGCTCAAACGGCAGTTTCACCAAATCACGCGCCACGCGCCGATTGCGGCGAGCGTTTTGTCGGCGTCGCTGACGTTTTCGGCGCTGACTCACGCGCAGCAAGACCGAGTAATCGTCGGAAAACCGGCACGAAACGTTTCCGCCGCGCAAAAACAAACGCGCGCGACAATTTCGGGAACCGTTACCGATCCGAGCGGCGCGCTCGTTCCCGGCGCGGCGATTAGATTGATTAATGTGAAAGACAACTCCGCTCGAAACGCGCTTTCAAACGCCGAAGGATTTTACGAATTCAAAGACGTTGCGGCGGCAGTTTACCGCATCGAAGCCGAAGCAAGTGGATTCAAAAAATTCGCTGCCGAAAACATTAAAATTGACGACGATAGAAATCTGCATTTGGAGGTAGTTTTGGATTCCTTTGCGCCAACTGAATACGCTCCTGTCGCTCAAGAAATGCGCGAAATAACTTCGGAAACATCATCAGTCGGCGATAAAATTGACTCAAGACAGATAGAAAATCTGCCTTTGCCAAGAGGAAACGTGTTCGTGCTCGGACTTTTCCCCGGCGTCGCGCAAAAACCGCCGAAGAAAGTTTCAGCCAAACAACAAAATGAAACGAGCCAGATTTCATTTACGATTTATGCTCCGAATAATGAAATCATTCCCGGATCACAAATCGAGTTAATCAATCAGAAATCCAAAGAAAAATTTATCGTTTTGGCGAACGATGCCGGAATTGCAGAGTTCAGTTTAATTCCGCGCGGAAAATACGATTTGGAAATTTCGGCAAACGGATTTGTGACACACAAAAAAGTTATTCAAATCAAAGAAAGGATTGAGCCGAACGTAAAAATAACGCTCAAACTCAATTATCCGGCTTGCACCATTGAAGTTAATTGAATGTAAAACGCTTTGTTTTATACTCGCGCAAAATGGCAGCAAATCGGTTAATCGGGCAATGCAATTTTCAAATTGACGGCGGAAACATACGCTAACGACTGATTCCGCATAACCGAAGATACGGCGGGCGCAAATAAAGACGCTTGCGACACGAAATATTTTTCGGCGGCGATTGCAACCAAACGAAAAACTCGGCGCATCAAGGTAAATACTCGCCAGCGAAAATGGAAAGAAGCGGCGGCGGCAACCGCGCTTCGGGAACAAAATCAGGAAAAATTTGTCTATTAAAAAGGCAGCGCTCGAATTGTTAATTGATGCGTTGGAGGATATTTCTATGTCAAAAAATCGTTCTTTTGAGAAAATCGAAGTTGCAACGCCGTGTGCGGAAAAGTGGTCGGAAATGCGCGGCACCGAGCGGATTCGTTTTTGTTCGCACTGCGATCTGCACGTCAATAATCTGTCGGCGATGACGCGCAAAGAAGCGCTGAAACTGGTGCGCGAGTCGAGCGGCAGAATCTGCGTGCGCTACGTCAAAAATCCGCAGACGAACCAGCCAATTTTTCGCGATAAACTTTACCAAATCAGTCGCCGCACGGGAATCGCCGCCGGTGTTTTAGGCGCTTCGTTATCGCTTTCGACAGTGAATTACGCGCAAAGCGAACCTGAATCTGCCGAAGCAGAACCGAAGATTATTCGGTTACACCAACTTCAATATTTTGATCCGATTGGTAAAGATTCAGAAACAGAATTAAAAAACGACATAGGCACTATTTCGGGCACGATAACTGATGCGAATGGCGCGGTTATTCCGAATGTCGCAATTACTTTGACGAATAACGAAACGCAGGAAACGCGTTCGGCAACATCCAATAACGAAGGATTTTACGAATTCAAATCAGTCACGGCGGGAAATTATTCGCTGAAAGCCGATGGAAACGGCGGTTTTATGACGAGCGTGATCGAAAAATTCCTCGTAGCGGACGGCGAAAAAACAAAGCGCGATGTGCAAATGGAAGTTGGCGCGATTATGGGCGATATGGTAATGATCAGCCATAAAAATCCGCTGTTTCGTGCGGTTTCGGACAATGACTACGAAGAAGCGAAAAGCCTAATTGCCAAAGGCGAGCGCATTAATGGGAAAGATGAAAACTACAGCAACATCACGCCGCTTTTTCTCGCCGTCGAAAATGGGAACGCTGAAATCGCCGAAATGCTGCTGAATTTCGGGGCGAAAGTGAACGCGAAAGACGACGGCAAACGAACGCCGTTGATGCGACTTGACGCCGATGCTTCGCCCGAACTCGTCAATCTTTTGATTAAACACGGCGCGAAAGTGAATGCGAAGGACGAAGAAGGAAACACGGCGCTGATGCTGGCGGCGTATGCGGCGAATGCGGAAGTTTTGCGAATTTTGCTGTTAAACGGCGCAGACGCGAACGCGCAGAATAAAGACGGCGCGACCGCTTTGATGAACGCCGCCGAAGAAGGAAACGCGGAAGCGGTTCAGGCGCTGATCGCGGCAGGCGCGAATGTGAACTTAAAAAACAAAAAAGGCGAAACGGCTTGGGATTTGGCGTCCGGCGGCGAAACCGAAAATCTGCTCGAAATCGCGCAGACAGAAATTAATCGAGATTGAATCGCCGATTCGATCTTTTTGCGGATAGTCCAAAGCGCGGTGATTTTTTGGCAACACGGGCGCCAGATTATCCATCAAAACTCTGCTTCTCAACGATTGAACGAAAAAATCGTTGAGAAGAAAAGAGCATTTATATTCAGCTCCGACTGTATGCCCTCCGGCGGTCGGGGCTTTTTTTTCGCGCGTTTTTCGTTATTTTTTCAGACGATATTCTAATTGATCTGCTCAACGCGATTTTTAATTTGGCGCAGATGCCGCGCTTCGTGACCGCCGATTAAAACAAGCCATTCGTGCGCCGATAAATCGCCGAAATACGGATGCGGAAATTTGTGCTCCGCCGCATCAAAC
>SXVE01000416.1 GCA_005790265.1 Acidobacteriota bacterium
CGAACACGACCGCGTAATTATCGTCAGCGGCATTAATTTTCATTATTTCGCCGGTTTTACGGGCGGACGAAAATTGATTTGTCCGGGTTTAGCGGCAACCAGAACAATCAGCGAAACGCACCGGCTCGCTTTTGACTGCGCGCGTAAAATGCGGCGCACCGGAGTCGGCACCGGAATTTTGAATGGAAACGCGGTTCACGAAGCGTGTACGGAAGCCGCCGCAAAACTAAATCCGTCGTTTTCGGTCAATAGCATCGTCAATGAAGACGGCGCGGCGAGCGAAATTTTCTGCGGCGATTGGATTGTTGCTCATCAGGCGGCATGCGAGTTTTACGCGCAGCAGCACACGATTAAAATCACCGAGAAACGCGATTTGGTCATCGCTTCGTGCGGCGGATTTCCGCACGACATCAATTTAATTCAGGCGCACAAAACGCTCGATGCGGCGCGTCGAATCTGCACCGACGGCGGCACGATTGCGCTCATCGCCGAATGCGCCGACGGACTCGGCAAAAATGATTTTTTAAGCTGGTTTGAAGCGAAAAATTCCGCCGAACTAGCCGAAAAACTCTGCGAAAAATACCAGGTTAACGGACAAACGGCGTGGAATTTGCTGCGCATCGCCGAAAATTACAACGTCGTAATCATCACGGCTTTGCCGGAAAACGAAACGCGCCCGATGCGTTTGCAAGGAGCGCGTTCGATTGATGATTTGGCGTTTGAAACAGGCGCGCGCGGTTATATTCTGCCGTTCGGTGCCAAGTTTGCGGTTGATAATTAGAAAGCTGAAATATTTTTTTTGCTTCAGTTTTTCGCTTTTTATTTCACTTTTTTATTTCGCTTTTTTCATCTGAAAAGTGCGGGCGATTGAATCGGTTTGATTGCGAATCGCGCGCAGTTTATCGCGTTCGCCGGTGAAACGGAGCACATAAACGTTTGCGTCGTCGCCTTTTAAGAAATAAAATCTGCCGCTCATATTGCGCGCCGAACTGACGTATTCGTAATTAAAAATCGTGCCGCGCAGTTTTCCCGCAAACGGTTCTTCTTTGCCGGCGACAAATCCCTTCAAAAATTGCAGTTTTTGTTCTTCGTCGCGAATCAATTCGGAAAGCATCTCGCCCGCATCGAGCGTCAGTTTGCGCACTTCAAAATGCCCGTCGCGGCGGTCGCCGTAAACGTATTCGACGTTCGGGCTGATCGTCGAAGGCTTGACCGTCATTTTCCACGTCGCTTCCGGCAAATCGAAAACGTATTCGCTGTTGACATCAGTAAACGAATTGCTTTGCGCGAACGCCGAACCAGCGGCAACAAAACAGAAAACGGCGAAAAGCAGACACGAAAACTTGTTTGATTTCATTGAATTTTACCTTTTTAATTCGGGATAAACTTTGATTATTTTAGCTTAAGTTTTTCAAAATTGCGATTTTTATGATGATTCGCGCCGTCTTTTTCGTTGTCTTGCCCGGCGGCAAAACTTGGCGGCGACAAACTTTAAAAAGCGACGAATCAATATTTCGGCGGCGCTCGGAAACAAATTTTCTCGACCTTTTCCGCCGTTTGCGCGTCTAATTTGACGGAATCAATCTGAAACTGACAAACCCAAGAAGAAAAAGTTCGGAGTATTAATCGTTATGCAACAAAAAAATTCGCCGTTTCGCCGTTTCGCCGCTTTGCTTATGATGTTCGCTCTTTCATCACCGATTTTCGCCGTTTCCGCCGATGCGAACGGGAAATCAAAAACGCTCGATGAAAACCAGAAAATTTCGCATGCGCTCAACCGTCTCGGCTTCGGCGCGCGTCCGGGCGATGTCGAAAAAGTTAAAAAAATCGGTTTGCCGAAATACATCGAACAGCAATTAAACGCGCCGGTTGCGGACGCGCCGGAAGTTGCCGCGCGGCTGAAAAACTTTGAAGTTTTGGGAATGGAAACCGACGAGATTTTCGCGAAATATCCGAATCCGGGCGCGCTTTTGCGCAATTTGGAAGGTCGCGGCGCGAACGGGCAAAATATGCAAAATGCGGCGATGCGCAATAATCAAAACGCGCCCGCGATGCCGAACGAAGCGGAAACAAGTGAAAACGACCGCCGCGAACGGCAGCAAAAACTGCGCGCTTATTACGAAGAATACAATCTGCGTCCGGCAAATCAGATCGTTCAGCAAATGCAGCAATCGCGCATCGTTCGCGCCGTTTATTCGGAAAATCAGCTGCAGGAAGTGATGACCGATTTCTGGCTCAATCATTTCAACGTTTACGCCGGAAAAGCGGCGGTCAAATGGTTTATTCCGTCGTATGAACGCGACGTGATTCGCAAAAACGCGCTCGGCAATTTTAAGGATTTAGTCAAAGGAACGGCGCAGCATCCGGCGATGCTTTTTTATCTCGACAATTTTCAGAGCGTCGCGCCGAACGCGCAGGCGAATAATAATAATCGGGCGAACGGCGTGATGCAGCGCGCGGTGAAAAACGGTCAGCTCAACGAACGTCAACGCGAGCGTCTTCGTGATCGAGGATTGACCGACGAGCAAATTGATAAACGTTTCGAGCGCGCGAAAAATGCCGTTAACAATCAAAAGAAAAATCAGCGCGGCATCAACGAAAATTACGCGCGCGAATTGATGGAACTGCACACTTTGGGCGTTGAAGGCGGCTACACGCAGAAAGATATTGTCGAAGTCGCGCGCAGCTTTACCGGCTGGACGATTGCCGATCCGCGCGGCTACCGCAAAGCGGCGGCGAACGATATTAAGGGCGTTGACAATCAACTGCTGAACCGCCTGCAAAAACAAATCGGCGTGCCCGAAGACATCGAATCGGGCGAATTTTATTTTAACGACAACTGGCACGACAAAAACGAAAAAATCGTGCTCGGACAAAAAGTGAACGAAGGCGGAATGAAAGACGGCTTGAAAGTGATTGACATTCTCGCCGCGCATCCTTCGACCGCAAAATTTATCGCGAAAAAACTCGCCGTCAAATTCGTTTCCGATAATCCGTCCGACGCGTTTGTCGCGCGCATTGCGCAGGCTTTTCAGAAATCAAACGGCGATATTAAAACAACGCTGCGCGCGATTTTTACGGACAAAGAATTTTTCGCCGCCGAAAATTACCGCGCGAAAATCAAAACGCCGTTTGAACTGCTGGCGAGCAGTTTGCGCGCGCTCGACGCCGACGTGAAAGCGAGTCCGGCGCTCGTCAATCTTTTAGGGAAAATGGGCGAACCGCTTTACGGCTACATCGCGCCGACCGGTTATCCGGATACGGCGGAAGATTGGGTCAACACCGGCGCTTTGCTGGAGAGAATGAATTTTGCCGTCGCGCTCGCATCAAACCGCATTCCGCAGGCGAAAGTTAATCTGACGCGATTTGAAGCGAAATCGAAGCCGGAAATTATGACCAAAACCGTCAGCGAAATTCTTGCCGGTGAAATCGCGCCGAACACGCGCACAATGCTCTTAAAACAAATCGAACAGCCTTTGATCGAGCCGAAACTCGCGGCTGAACCGAAAGACGAAACGGCGATGAACGCGCCCGCAATGGCGATGATGAACGCCGGAAATAATAATAACAACGGCGGCGGACGACGCGGCAACGGCGGACAAGCGCGTCTGCTCGCGCCGAGCGGCAACGCGGAAGTTTTTAAAGTCGTCGGTCTGATCTTAGGCTCGCCTGATTTTCAGCGGCAGTAATCGTAAAAGAGAAATAGAACGCGGAAAAACGCGGATTCGGCGGATTAATGCGGATAAAAATTGAAATTAAAGATTCGGCAGACGACTGAATTTTATTTCAAAATCCTGCGAAAACCCGCTTGATCCGCGTTTTTCCGCGTTCTATTTTTTTATCACTGATTCGTAAAGTTTTTTCAAATTGGCGAGATGCGCTTCGATGCTAAAATTTTCTTTGGCAAAAATTGCCGCGCGCTGCGCCAAATCTTCGCGCCGATTTTCGTTTTTCAGCAGTTCGATAATTTTACCGCTTAATATTTCCGCGTTTCGGACGGGGAAAACTTCGGCAAATTCACCGTTTTTTGATGCTTCGAGCAGCGGTTCGATGTCGGAAACAATCGCCGGAACGCTTGCCAGCATCGCTTCGTTAACGGCAATCGGCAAACCTTCTTTGAGCGACGAACAAACGAAAACATCGAGCGCGGCTAAAATGTCCGGCACGTCGGCGCGTCCGCCGAGAAAATGCACTCGATCAGCAATATTATTTTCGGCGCAAAACCGAACGCATTCCGCCAGCTTTTCTTCCGCTCCGGCAACGGTTTTTCCTGCAAAGATGCAGTGCGCGTTTGGGATTGCGGCGAAAACGCGCGGCAGCGCGCGGCACAAAGTCAGCTGATCTTTGCGCGCTTCGGCGTAAAAATTGCCGATCATTCCGATGAGCAAAACATCTTTTGAAATGTTCAATTCGCCGCGCAAATCAGCGCCTGATGGTTTCAATCTATTTTCGTCAACGCCATTGTAAATAACGGAATTTCCCGGCGGAAATTTAATATTAAACTCTTCTTCGTAAGATTTTTTTGACGCCGCGCCGACTGTAATATTGTGCGCGACGCGCGGCACGACAAATTTCAGCGCGAGCAGATTTTTGCGGTCGGAAACGATGCCGTGATGCGTCAGCACGATCTTCGTTTTCATTCCGAAACCGGCGGCGAGCGCGTGAATCGCTTCGACCGGCTGATGCGCGTGAACGATGTCGAATTTATTATCTTTAATAAGACGGCGCAGCTGTGCAACGAGCGAGAAATCAAACGGCAAACGCCGCTGAAAACGGAAAAACGCGACGCCCGAATTTTGAAAATCCGTTTCCATCGCGCCGCCGCCCGCTGCCGCAAAACCGATGTCGAGTTTGTTTTTTTCGGCGTTGCGGCACACGTCTAAAACGAGCGTTTCCGCGCCGCCGCGATTGAGCGTGTCGAGAAAATGAAGAATTTTCATTCTCGAACAATTAAACGATAAATGACATTTTCGGGCAAATATGTTTTCATTTTCTTTTGCCTTTTCGCCGATGAATAAAGCCGCCGATGACAATCAAAACCGCGAAGTTTTCGTTTTTGTGCCGTCGTATAATCACGCCGCGTTCATCGAAAAATGTCTGCGTTCGATTATCAATCAAACTTTGCCGCCGAAAAAACTGCTGGTCATTGACGACGGCTCGAAAGACGATTCGCCGCGAATTATCGAACGAGTTTTGCGCGATTGTCCGTTTGAATGCGAACTCGTCGCGCGCGAGAATCGCGGACTTTGCGCGACTTTAAACGAAGGTTTCGGGCGAAGTTCCGGCGAATATTTCGCGTATCTCGGCTCGGACGACATCTGGTTTTCGGAGTTCTTAGCCGAACGCGTAAAGTTATTAAATGCGCGTCCCGATGCGGTTCTGGCTTACGGAAACGCGCTCTTTTTGAACGAAAACGACGAGATTTTTGACAGCAGCGCCGAATGGTGGACGTTTCCGACCGACGCGCGCGAAATGCTTCGATTGGGAATCGCGCCGATCAGCTCGACGGTTTTTTATCGCCGCGCCCGCATCGAAAAATACGAGTGGAACGAAAATTCGCGGCTCGAAGATTATGAGTTTTACGTCAAAATCTGCGACGAAGGCGATTTTCTGTTCGACCCGAACGTGCTTTCCGTCTGGCGACATCACGGCGCGAACGTGAGTGGCGATATGAATTTAATGCTCGCCGAAGTGCTCGCCGCGCAAAACAGAAACCGCGAAAAACTCGGCTTGAGCGCAACGAATTTCGACGAAATTCAGCGGCAAGTGCGCTTTCGCTACGCCGGAGATTTTCTGCACAAAGGTCATAAAAAAGACGCGCTCAAACTCGCCGTCAAAAACTGGCGCGGAGCAGAATCGGGCAAACAAATTCTAAAATTTTCGGCGCGAATGCTCGTCCCGATAAGCGTCATCAATCTGCGCCGCAAAATCTGGCGCGAAAAAATGCGAAGTAAATATTCGGTCGGTTGAACAAATAAAGGAGAAAAATGAGTTCGGAAAAACAATCAAGCCTCAAAGCAGAATTTGAAAAGAGAAATCCTTGGATAACTAGATTTCACATCGAAAATGAAGAATACGGCGGTTTCTTCGACGCGATGAACGACGTTCGGATCGAACAATTTTTCGAGTGTTTTCCATCGGTTGAAAATATTTTGGAACTCGGCTCGCTCGAAGGCGGTCACAGCTTCGCTCTTGCGCAAAATTCGGCAGTAAAAAAAGTTACAGCTATTGAAGGACGAGCCGATAATATTCAGAGAGCCGAGTTTGTCAAAGAAGTTTTGGACGACAAAAAAGTAGAATTTCTCGAAGCCAATATTGAAAAAACGGATTTTGACGCGCTCGGAAAGTTCGACGCAGTTTTTTGTTCGGGATTGCTGTATCACCTGCCCGAACCGTGGAAATTAATCGAACAATTAGGAAAAATAAGCCCGAACATTTTTATTTGGACGCAAGTTTCCGAAGAAGTGAAAGCGAAAAAAATAAGAAACGGCTGGCGCGGAAAATATTATCGCGAAGGTGGCTTCTTTGATCCTCTCAGCGGTTTGAGCAAAAAGTCTTTTTGGTTCTCACTCGGTTCGCTCGTAAACTTATTAACGATAAACGGTTACAGTAAAATAAGAATCATCGAGAATAATCTAAATCATCCAAAAGGTCCGGCAGTAACAATTGCCGCGACAAAAGACGTTTTTGAAAAAAGTATTGCGAAAGATAAATAATTGGCACAGGAATTGGAAAAATCTACGGAGATAACGCGCATCGAGCCGAGCGGTTCGTGGGCGCGTTTTGATTTGAAAGATGTTTGGAAATATCGCGAGCTGCTTTATTTTCTCGCCGTGCGCGACGTTAAAATTCGTTACAAACAAACGGCAATCGGCATCGCGTGGGCGGTTTTGCAGCCGGTTTTGACGACAGCGATTTTTACGGTTTTGTTCAGCAATTTCGCGCGTTTTGAAACTAAAGACGTGCCGTATCCGCTGTTCGCTTTGAGCGGTTTAATGATCTGGCTGTTCGTTCATACGGCGATCACGACGGCGAGCAACAGTTTTGTCAACAACGCCAATCTGGTAACGAAAGTTTATTTTCCGCGCCTGATCGTGCCGCTTGCCGCGACGCTCGCCGGTCTCGCCGATTTGCTTGTCAGCTTGATGATTCTGGTGATTTTGATGATTTATTACGGCATCAATCTCACCGCGCACATCTGGCTCGCGCCGGTTTTTTTATTTCTCGGCATCGCGCAAACCGTCGCTTTCGGCACGCTTTTTTCCGCGCTCAACGTGCGTTTTCGCGACGTTAAATTCGCGCTGCCGTTCGGTTTGCAAATCTGGATGCTCGCGTCGCCGATTTTTTATTCGTCGGCGATTTTGTCGGAAAAATGGCGCTTGATTTTCGCGATCAATCCGCTCGTCGGAATTTTGGAAGGCTTTCGTGCCGCCGTTTTCGGAACGCCTTTTGATTGGACGATCATCGGCATTTCGTGCGTTTCAATTGTGATTTTGCTGCTCGTCGCGCTCATCGTTTTCAAGCAAATGGAAGACAGTTTTGCCGATTTAATCTAACCGGATGCAGGCGATCAAAGTCGAAAATTTATCGAAACTTTATTATCTCGGCGGCGGGCGAAGCGATTCGCTGCGCGACGCGCTGGCAAGTTTCGTGCGCCAGCCGAAAACAAAGGCGAAACAGGAACTCTGGGCGCTGCGCGACGTTAATTTTACGGTCGAGCGCGGCGAAACGCTCGGCATTATCGGGCATAACGGCGCGGGGAAATCAACGCTTTTGAAAATTCTTTCGCGCATTACGAAACCGTCGAGCGGCGCGGCGGAAATTTACGGGCGCGTCGGCTCTCTGCTCGAAGTCGGCACCGGATTTCACAATGAACTTTCGGGCAGGGAAAATATTTATTTAAACGGCGCGATTCTCGGAATGAAGCGCCGCGAAATCGAACATAAATTTGACGAAATCGTCGCGTTTTCCGAAGTCGAAAAATTTCTTGACACGCCGGTCAAACAATATTCGTCCGGAATGTATATGCGGCTCGCGTTCGCCGTCGCCGCGCATCTCGAACCGGAAGTTTTAATCGTTGACGAAGTGCTCGCGGTCGGCGACGTTTCGTTTCAGAAAAAATGCCTGAACAAAATGAAAGACGTGAGCCGCGAAGGACGCACCGTGCTGTTCGTCTCGCACGATATGTCGGCGATCACGCGCATTTGCAGCCGCGCGATTGCGCTCGATAAAGGCGGCGTTATTCTCGACGGCGAAGCGACGCGCGTCGTGCGCGATTATCTCAGTTCCAGTCTCGGCATTTCCGCCGAACGCGATTTTACCGGCGACGTTTCAAACGCTCCGGCGAGCGAATTCGTCCGCTTGAAACGCGTGCGAATCGTTAACGAGCACGGCGAAACGTCCGGTTCGCACGACATTCGGCGCAAAATCGGCATCGAAGCGACTTACGAAGCGACGCAAGGCGGACAAATTCTGCTGCCGAATTTTCAGATTTATAATCAGGATCGCGTGCAGCTTTTCACCGTTCAGGACATCAGCCGCGAATGGCATCGGCGCGTCAAAGAAAAAGGCGAATACACAAGCACTGTATGGATTCCGGCGAATTTTATGGCGGAAGGTTCGTTTTCCGTTAATTTCGCCGTCGTTACATATCTGCCGTCAATGCGCGTTCATTTCAACGCTGTCGAAGTCGCCGGTTTCGACGTGGTTGATTCGATTGAAGGCGACACGGCGCGCGGCGATTTCGCCGGGAAAATGGATGGCGTGATTCGCCCGATTCTCGATTGGGAAACTTCTTTTAATGGATAATTGATAATTGATAATTGATAATGAAGAGACTTTCTTTTATTTTCAATTATCAATTTTCCATTGCCTATTATGCTAAATCCTTTGGAACATCCGGTTTGTTTGGAATTTCCGCTGCGGCTCGAAGAAACGGCGTGGGCGCAGCACGTTCCGTTTGCGATGTTTATTATCAGCGCGATGCGTCCGCGAGTTTTCGTCGAACTCGGCTCTTTTCGCGGCGTTTCGTACTGCGCGTTTTGTCAGGCGGTTAAATCCTTAAACGCGCCGACCGAATGCTTTGCGGTTGACACCTGGGCGGGCGACGCGCACGCCGGAGCGCTTGAAGAAAACGTGCTCGACGATCTGCGCGCGCATCACGATCCGCTCTACGCCGATTTTTCGCGGCTCGTTCAGGCAACTTTTGACGAAGCGCTCGCCGAATTTGCCGACGCGTCAATTGATTTGCTGCACATTGACGGCTTTCATACCTACGAAGCCGTGCGGCACGATTACGAAACGTGGCTGCCGAAAATGAGCGCGCGCGGCGTCGTGCTTTTTCACGATACCGAAGTGCGCGAGCGCGATTTCGGCGTGTGGAAATTCTGGGCGGAAGTAAAAAGCGAACGTCCGCATTTCGAGTTCCTGAACGGTTACGGTTTGGGAGTTCTGGCGGTCGGCGCGGAAATTCCTGACGGCTTGGAATTTCTGTTTCGCGCGGACGAAAACGAAACGCGGCTGATTCGCGATTTTTTTCATCAGCTCGGTTTGCGCGTCGAAAGCGCCGAAAAAGTAAAAGCGCAGCAAAATCAAATCGAAACTCTGCACGATTACATCGAAGTTCTCAAAACTTACGAAAAAGTCATTCGCAGTTCAAAAACGCTGCGCGCTTACCGCGTTTTGAAAAACGAAGGGTTTGGCGGGTTGATGAAAAAAGGCTTCGGAAAAAGCGGCAAAAATGAGTAAAATTTCCATCGCGCTCGGCACATATAACGGCGCGGAATTTCTCGGCGCGCAGCTCGAAAGTTTTCGCGCGCAAACTCGCCCGCCCGACGAATTAATCGTCACGGACGATTGCTCGACCGACGAAACGGCGAAAATTGTCGAAAATTTCGCCCGCTCAGTCGCTTTTCCGGTTAAATTTCAACGCAATCCGCGTAATCTCGGCTCGACGCGAAATTTTGCCGAAGCGATTGCGCTCTGCACCGGCGATTTGATTTTTTTGTCGGATCAGGACGACGTTTGGCAGCCGCACAAAATCGAAAAAATCGCCGCCGAATTTGAAAATAACGTCAGTCTCGGTTTTATTTTTTCCGATGCCGATTTGGTTGACGAAAATCTCGCGCCGCTCGGCGTTAAACTGTGCGATCTGACTTTTAACGAGAAATTTCGGCACTTAAAAACCAGCCGCGAATTGCTCGAACTGCTTTTGCCGCGCAACTACATTACCGGCGCGACGCTCGCTTTTCGCCGCGAATACCGCGAATTTTTTCTGCCGTTTCCGCTCGATATTCCCGAAATGATTCACGACGGCTGGATTTGTCTGGTCATCGCCGCGCAAGCCGAATTTTTATTTCTCGAAGAAACGCTCGTCAAATATCGGCAGCACGGACGCCAGCAGCTCGGCGTGATTTTTTCCGACGAATTCGGCGGCAATAAATTCGAGCAGATGACAACGGCGCTGCATGTTCTGCGCACGGAACGCGAAAGAATCGAGAAAATCAAACGCGAATTTTACCGCAATGAAAAACTGGCGAGCCAAGCCGCCGCAGTCGGCGAACTTTGCGACAAATATCTCGCGCGCATCGCCGGAAGAATCGCGCATTACGAAGCGCGAACCAATCTGCCCGCGCCAAAAATAAAGCGCGCCGCCGCCGTTCTGCGCGAATTGAAAAGCGGACGGTACGGCAAATATTCCAAAGGCTTTTTGAGCGCAATCAAAGATTTTGCCGCCGATTATTAAATTTATGAAGCTGTTTGGAAAACTAAAGAAAGTCGCGGTTTTGGCAAAACAGAAAAACCATCAACTGATTTTCAAAAAAATCGCCAAAAAATTCGGCTGGCGAATTGATCGAAATTACGACGCGTGGCTGAAAAATCACGGTTTTATCAGCGATGCGAAACGCGAAAAACTGCGCGCCGAAATAAATCAGTTTGCTGATAAACCGCTGATTTCCATTGTTTTGCCGGTTTATAACGTCGAGGAAAAATGGCTCCGCAAATGCGTCGAATCGGTCGCGAGTCAAATCTACGAAAATTGGGAATTGTGCATCGCCGATGACTGCTCGCCGTCGCCGCACGTTCGC
>SXVE01000417.1 GCA_005790265.1 Acidobacteriota bacterium
GCCGACGAACATCTGCGCGAGCGTTATATTGATCTCGAAGACGTTTCGGAGCGAATTCTGTCGGCGCTCGGCGGCGGCGGAAAATCAACGATTCGATTGAAAAAAGACTCGATCATTTTCGCTAAAGAAGTGAAGCCCTCGACCTTAATTGAATTGATTGAAAGCGACCCGAAAGCGATTGTCGCGGAAAACGGCGGCTGGACATCGCACACATTTATTCTTGCGCGCGAAATGAATCTGCCGGCGGTAACCGGAACAAAAGGCATTTTGCGGCGCGTGCAGACCGGCGACGAAGTGATCGTTGACGGCTACAACGGGCAAATTATTCTGCGACCGGAACCGCAAACCGTTGAAGCCTACCGCCATGCGGCGGCGCAATTTAGGCAGATCAGCTACGAACATATTGCCGCCGACAAAAGTCCGATCAAAACGCTTGACGGAACAATTGTTAATATCCGCTCAAATCTCGACTTGCCCGACGGCTACCGACAAGCGAAAAGATTGGGCGCAAAGGGAATCGGGTTGTATCGCTCGGAGTTTTTGTTCAATCAATTCAAGGGAATTCCGTCGGAAATCGAGCAAATCAAAGCGTACCGCGGCATTGCCAAAATGGTCGGCGAAGACGGCGTGCGGATTCGCACTTTTGATTTGAGCGTCGGACAATTTGCCGACGATTTAGAGGAAAAGGAAAAAAATCCGGCGCTCGGAATGCGGGCGATTCGGCTCAGTTTGACGCACAAAAAACAATTTCGCGCGCAATTGCGGGCGATTTTGCAGGCTTCTTACGAAAATAAAATTGACATCGTGCTGCCGATGATTTCCGATGTTTCCGAAATTTTGCAGACGCGGCGAATCTTGGAAAACGAAAAAAGCAAGCTGCGAAAAAAAGGCATAAACTTCGGCAATCCGGGTTTAGGCGCGATGATCGAAGTTCCGTCGGCGGTTTTTGCGATTGATGAAATCGCGCGCGAAGTGGATTTTCTCTGTCTCGGAACCAACGATCTGGTGCAGTATATTCTCGCCGTTGATCGCGACAACGAAACGGTCGCCGATTGGTTCAGAACGCTTCATCCGGCGGTTTTGCGGGCGATAAAAATGATTCTCGCCGCCGCCGAACGGCGCAATATTCCGGCAATCGTCTGCGGCGAAATGGCTGGTTCGCCGTTTTACGCGCCGATTTTGATTGGTCTCGGCGCGCGCGAACTGAGTATGAACGTCAATTCAATTCTGCGCGTGCGAAAAATTATTTCCGGCATCGCTTCGGAAGAAGCGCGCGAAATCGTCGGCAAACTGGAAAAATGCCGCACGTCCGAAGAAGTCGAAATCGCCGTCGAACGCAATATGCGCGAAAAATGGTCGCATCTTTATCCGGCGTAAAAAGATTTCAGATTTATTTCACCGCCAATTCCGCAATCAACAGCAAAAGAAATTGCTCTTGTCGCAATTAGTAAAAAAATAAGCAAAAAAAAACTAAAATTTGTGTCTTTTTAAGTTTATATAAAGGCAGAATTGAAATGCGCCGGTTTAAGCGCGCGTTTTGTTGCGGCGAAAAAACTTGCCCGAATTTTAATTGTGAATTATATTGACTGACACCCGAATCAGAAAAATTTAAGAATTTAAGAAATCAGAAGGTTTATGAAAAAAGCTCTCCTTGGAAAAATTTCTGTATTGCTCGCATTGTGCGCCGGTTTGCCGTTTGGCGCGGCGGCGCAGGAAAACGGCAAAACTATCGAGAAAATAAACTTTCGGTATTCGCAAAATCCGAGAATTCGGTCGAAGGCGGAAAACAAAGAAACTGCGACCGCGCTGAAAACCGATGCGCCGGTTGATGCAGCGGTGAATTCGACGGTGGCAACCGGCATGGCGCCGAAAATCAAAAAAACAGCTTCCGCCGTGTTTTCTCCGACGGAAATCTATAAAGTGGGCATCGGCGACGTTTTATTTATCAATTTGCAAAACGCGCCGAAAGATTCGACATATTATACGGTTTTAGGCGACGGAAATATTGATTACCCGCTTGCCGGTGAAATGATTTCGGTGCTCGGCGCGACTGTCGAAGAAATCGAAATAATGTTGCAGGAAAAAATTAAACTGTACGAAAATCCGCAAATTTCCGTGACCGTGCGCGATTACGCGAGTCATTCGATAAAAGTTCTCGGTTTGGTTGAAAATCCGGGCGATAAAAAAATGCAGCGCGAAGCCGTGCCGCTTTTCGTCGTGCGCGCCGAAGCCGCCGTTTTGCCGAAAGCGACCGAAGCGATTGTGCGCCGCAAAGACGCGGCAATCGAAAAAATCGAACTGAAAAATCCGCAAGCCGACGAAGTTTTGATTTATCCGGGCGACATCGTCGAATTCATGCAAACTGAAGAAAACAAATCGGAAATCAAAACGAAATTTTATTTTATCGGCGGCGAAATCGCTTCGGGCGGACAAAAAGAATTTCATGAAGGCATCACTTTGACGCAGGCGATTCTCGCATCCGGCGGATTGCGCAAAGTCGGCGTGAAAAGCGCGACGATTCGACGGAAAAACGCCAATCACTTGCTCGCGTCAACCGAATATAATTTAAAAGCGATCAAAGAAGGCAAAATGCTCGATCCGGTTTTGGAAAGCGGCGATCTGATCGAAGTCGGTATTAAGTAACGGTAAAATTTCGGTTTTGAATGTTGAACATTTTTTGCTAAGATAGCCGAGCCTTGCAATAAACTTGAAACGAATCGGGCAGTCGCTTGAGCTTTTTATTTTTTATAACGAGTGAAAAGAGGAAAGTCCGAACACCGAAGGGCGACGAGCCGGATAACGTCCGGGCGTTTGAAAAAACGACGACAAGTGCAACAGAAAACAAACCAGCCGAATTCTCACGAATCACAAATTTTTGAATAAAGAATTTGCAGTTCGCCGATTGAATTCGGTGATGGGTGAAACGGTGCGGTAAGAGCGCACCAGCGCGTTTGGCAACAAGTGCGGCTGGGTAAACTCCTCGTGGTGCAAGACCAAATAGGAAAACGCTTTTTGAGTTGCCCGCTCAATGATGACGCTTTCGGGCGCATCGGCGTTTTCGGGTAGGTCGCTTGAGCTGTCTGGCAACAGCCAGCCTAGATGAATGATTGCCGTCTATTTTGTAAAAAGAAATAGAAACAAAATTCGGCTTACAGATTCGTTTCGGTTGAGCAAGGCAAAAAACTACATTTTATTTAATATTACAGGCTACAGGAGAAAACCGTTTTTATGGCAAATCGTAAAGGAGTTTTTATCGGAGCTTACGTGCCGAATGAATTAAAAGAATCGCTGCGGCGACGCGCGGCGCTCGAGCACCGAACGCTTTCACAGGAAATAACCAGAATTTTAGTCGAAGCCGTTCACGGCAAAGGCTTACCGACCGGCAGCGTTGACCGGCGCGAAAATACGACGATTCCGCGCCGCCGCTCCGACGATCCGCAGCCGCGCCGCCGCGCTGAAGATTTGCCGTATATCGCTCCGGACGATCAAAAGAAAAATAAATAAATTCATCCGAAACGACACGATCAACACAAAAAAAATTGAATTTCGCGGCGCTGTTTTTCTCCTCTGACAGCGCCGATTTTTATTTTGCGCTTAATTTGTTAAAATTTGGTTACGAATGAAAAGCAAATCAATATGGATTTCCATCATTGCCGTCATCATCAGTTTTATCGGCGGATTTATTCTCGCAAACGCCTTTAATCGCAATGAATTGGATGAGCTTCGCGCCGAAAATTCGCGACTCAAAAGCGCGCCGGAAAAAAGCGCGCAGAATCAATCGGAACTCGCGCTCACCGAAGAGGAAATCCGCCAGCGAATCGCCGAAGCCGACCAAAATCCCGATGATTTTACTTACCAGAAAAATCTCGGTTTGGCGCTTTATCGTTATGCGGCGATGAAACAGGACGCCAATTTATTAACGCAGATCGAAAAAATTCTGCGCCGCGCCAATCGCTTGAACGACAAGGATTATGACGTGATGATTGCGCTCGGCAATTTGCAGTTCGATCTCGGCTATATTAAAAAGAACAACGAAAATTTTGCGGCGGCGCGCGAATTTTACGCGACCGCGCTCGGTCAAAACGCCAACGATGTCAACGTCCGCACGGATTTGGCGCTGACTTATTTTCTGCAAAATCCGCCGGACAACGCGCGCGCCGTCGAAGAATTTAAAAAATCTTTGCAGATCAATCCGAAACACGAAAAATCGCTGCTGTTTATCGCGCAGGCGCTGCTGCAAATCGGCGATAAAACCGGCGCGGAAAGTTATCTCGGAAAATTAAAAGAAGTTAATGCGAACGCGCCGACGCTCGATGAACTGCAAACGCAAACAGCGCAAAATCTAAGCGGCGCACAAAAATAATGAAGTTTTTAATAGTTTTAATTCTGCTGCTCGTCGTTGTCGGTTTGATCGCTTTTCGGTATCGCAAACAAATTCAGACGGCGCTTTATTTCTGGCGAATGTATCGCAACATGCGGCAGATGACGAAACCGCCGGGCGAAAAACAGATTGATAAACCGGCGACCAACGCCGCGCTCGTGCGCTGTTCCGGCTGCGGCGATTGGGTCGAGGAAACGAACGTTCTAAAAATGGGCAACAAAATATCGTATTGCTCGGCGGCTTGCATCGAAAAATCGGCGAACCGCGTGTAGCGATTCGCCGATTTCCTAAAAACCGCAAACTGTTAAAAACTGTTACGGAATAAAAGTTTCGATGTACCAGCGAATTAGCGATTCGCCGAACAAAAGCGCGAGAATCGAACCGATGCCGAGAAAAATTCCGAACGGAATCTGCGTTTGCAAATCTTTGTCTTTGCGCGTGTAAATCAAAAAAATTCCGATGACCGCGCCGGAAAAAGCGCCGAGAAAAATCGAAAGAAACGTCAAACGCCAGCCGAGCAGCGCGCCGACGGCGAACATCATTTTCACATCGCCCAAACCCATCGCGTCAACGCCGCGAAGCATTTTCCACACTGCGCCGACGAGCCACAGAAAACCGCCGCCGACGAGTCCGCCGAGAACCGCGCCGAACAGCGAAACCGCCCACAGCGGGTAATCCTGCAAATAAACGAGCGGCGAAAAATTCAAATCCGTAAAATATTGTTCCCAGCCGAGCAGCGGAAACGCGAGGCGAACGAGCAGCGCAAAAACGAGCAGCGGGTAATTAATCACGTCCGGCAAAATCATATGCTCGGCATCAATAAAAATCAGCACGACCATCGTCGTGACAAAAATCAGCGCGACGGGCAAAAACGGATTGAAGCCGACGCACCAGAAAACCAGCAGATACAAAAGCGCGTTTAAGAGTTCGACCGCCGGGTAACGCGCCGAGATTTTTTCTTTGCAGTTGCGGCATTTTCCGCCGAGAATCAGCCAGCTCAAAATCGGAATATTGTCATACGGCTGAATTGGTTTCTGGCATTTCGGACACGCCGAATTGGGAAAAACGATGGAAAGCTCGTGCGGAACGCGATGAATGACCACGTTGAGAAAACTGCCGACAATCGCGCCGAAAGCAAAAACGAAAATAAAACCGATCAGATCGGGCAATCCGGTTAACGTTTCAAAAGAAGACATAATCATAGAAAAATCGTTGGAAAAATTGGAAAAAAGCAGGATTTTAAGGAATTTTGAAAAAAGACGTGCGCAAAAAAAGGAAAGCGGCGGAATCGGATTCCGTAGATATCATAGCCGTTTCTCAAAAAAAGGAAAAGTAAAAAATTGAGAAAAAGCACAAACTCTTTTAACAAAAGTTGATTTTAACAGTTGATTTGATCTCCGTGAATTGACGTTCAAGTTCGCGAGTCAAGAATTTCTCAAGAACCGAAAGATATTATTCAGACATCTTTTGAATGGTTTTGAATTTTTCGTGTCGTGAGCTTATCAATGAAAAAAATATCAACGATTGTCGCCGTTTTGGTTTTCGCCGTCGCTCTGCAAACTGCGGTTTTCGCTGTGCCGGTGATTGACCGCCTGCTTAATGAGCAAATATTAAAATCGCCGCTCGCTTTAACTCCGGTCGTGATAACCTTCGATCACAAAACGACGAACAGCGATTTGGTGATGCTTAAATCGCTCGGCATCACCGGCGGAATTCAGTTGCGCGAATTGCCGATAGTTTTGACGAGAGTCAATCAGTTGCAATTGAACAATTTAAAGAAAAAAAGCGGAATTCGCTCGCTTTATGCCAATCGCGCATTGAAATTGATGGATTTGGAAAGCCGCACGATCAGCGGCGTCGAAAGTTTACTGCGCGACGTTGAAGTGCAGAACCGGAACGGCGGTTTGCCGGTTTCGGGGAAAAATATCGGCGTCGCTTATATTGATACGGGAATTGACGCGACGCATCCCGATTTGGTTTTGGGCGAAAATGTCATTCAGAACGTTTTGTTTCCAACGGCAGAAATTCCGCTCAATCTCCCGGCGGAATTCGTGCCGATTCTGCCGCTCGAAAATCAGCCGCTCAGCGATGTCGAAGGCGGACACGGAACTTTCGGCGCGGGCGTCACCGCCGGAACCGGAAAAGCATCGGGCGGTTTGTACAAAGGAATGGCACCGGGCGCGAAATTAATCGGCATCACTGCCGGAAATGATGTCGGGCTTTCGACCTTCGCCATCATTCAAGCAATGGAATACACGCTGGTCAATCAATTTCGCTACAACATCCGAGTCTGCAACAATTCATACGGCACAACGCTCGCCGACAATCCGTACGACCCGAATGATCCGGTCAACACGGCGACGCGAATAATGCACGACCGCAATATTACGGTGGTTTTTGCCGCCGGAAACGACGGTGAAGGCGTAGACAGAATTAATCCTTATTCGGTCGCGCCGTGGGTGATTTCAGTCGGCGCGGCGGAAAAACGCGGTCTCGGAACGCCAGCCGATTTTTCGTCGCGCGGTAATGACAACGGCACGGGAACCGACACGCCCGGACAGCCGGCTGACCCGGACGCCGTGCCGAATCTGCGTCCCGACATTACCGGCTCCGGCGTTGACATCAAAAGCGCGCGTTCCAAAGCGCCGGGCGTCACGAATTTTGCGGGAACGCTGCCGGTGTTCGTCGGCGCCAACGATCTTTCGACGATTCCGCCCGCGATGCTGCCGTTTTACACGACTTCGCAGGGAACCAGTTTTTCGACGCCGCAAGTTTCCGGCATCGTCGCCTTGATGCTCGAAGCGAATCCGCTGCTGACGCCCGATCAAATCGTCACGATTTTGCGCCAAACGGCGACGCCGATGCCGTATGAAGAAAGAGTGGTCGGCAGCGGTTACGTTGACGCGCACAACGCCGTTCGCGCCGCATATTCAATGTCGGCGGTCGCGCATCCGGCGAATCTGTTTCCGGTCAGCGACCCGAATGCGCCGCAGATTTTCGACGCGGCTGACGATCAGCTCGGAACGACGGCGCAGGACATTCGCGAAGCAAGATTCAAATACGACGCGGCGACCAATCAAGTGATTTACACTTTGTCGCTGACCGATCTCGCCGTTCGCACGCCGAATATGCGTTGGACTTTAACTTCTAATTTCGGCGCGACCGAAATTTTTGTCACGGCGTCGGTTGACGAGACGGCAACAACGTTTGAATACGGTAAAATCACCGTCTTGGCGACCGGCACGAGAAATCAGGAAACGCTCGGCGCGGTTGACGCAGGCATTATCAGCGGAAATCAAATCGTCATTCGCCTGTCGCTCGACAAAATAAATGCCGCCGTCGGAAGCAGCGTTTTGAACACGACTTCGACCAATACAAAAGCCGACGCGCAAATTATGATCGGTTCGTCGCTGACCGGCGGATTGCTCTTAAATTCCGATCAGGGAAC
>SXVE01000418.1 GCA_005790265.1 Acidobacteriota bacterium
ACCGTTTCGCTCGGTGTAGTTAACGGTAAAGCTACGAGCTTGCCAAAACCTCCGTATCCGGCTGCCGCAAGAGCAGTTCGCGCATCCGGAGCCGTTAGCGTGCAGGTTTTGATTGATGAGTCAGGAAAGGTAGTTTCCGCGAGTGCAACCGGTGGACATCCGCTGCTGCGTCAAGCAGCCGAGCAAGCCGCTCGTTCAGCGCGCTTCAGTCCGACGCAGCTTTCCGGTCAGCCGGTTAAAGTTTCGGGCATCATCACATATAATTTCGTTCCGTAAAGGAGCAACTATTGTGCGGAAAGAAAATAACTTTCCGCACAATTTTAATCTGCAATCATAAAATAAAATTTGATTTCTTTGGAGGAAAAATAATGACATTATTAGCTAGTCTTTTAGGATCACAGGCGTTCGGCTTTTTACTGATGCTGACCGGTGAAGGCGGACCGAAAATTTCTTTCGGCATTTACGATATCGCTAAAAGTTTAACGATTCCGGGTTGGATTGTTATTTTTATTCTGCTCGCGCAGTCGGTTTACATGATCGCTGTCGGCATCGAACGATTGCTGACTTACAACAAAGCGAAACAGCAGTCGCGTCAGTACGCACCGAAAGTCGCTCAGGCATTGAAAACGAGCAATATTGATGAAGCTATCAACATCAGCGATAAACACAAAGATTCGCATTTAGCAATGGTCGTTTCGTCAGGATTGAAAGAATTCGCCGCCCATCAAGGCAACTCAGATATTTCAGCTGATGAAATGGAAGCATCAAAACGCGCGTTAGAGCGTGCGATTGCTGTTAAAACTGCTGAACTGAAGCGCGGTCTGTCCGGTCTTGCAACCGTTGGTTCGACCGCACCGTTCGTCGGCTTGTTCGGAACGGTTGTGGGTATCATCGGCGCGTTCGTTGCTTTGGCATCGGCTGAAAACGCCGGTATCGGCGCAGTTGGCGGTGCTATCGCTGAAGCTCTGGTCGCAACGGCGTTCGGTATTTCAGTGGCGGTTCCGGCTGTGTGGTTATTTAATTACTTCACAAATAAAGTAACCAGCTTCAGTGTTGAAATGGAAAACTCAGCATCTGAATTAGTAGATTACTTCATCAAACAACGTACCAAACAGTTAAGAGGTTAATTAAAAAACCTTTAGCTTTACAAAAAGGGAGAATAAACCTATGGGAATGGCAGTGGGTGGATCGGATGAGTATAATTCGGAAATTAATGTAACCCCGATGGTTGATGTAATGTTGGTGTTGCTGATCATCTTTATGATCGTTACGCCGTTGCTTCAACAAGGTGTTTCGGTCAATCTTCCGAGAGATTTGATGAGTCCCGAAGAAGACGCCGACATTACGAAAGACACATCGGTGGTGATTACGATTCCTGACAACAGTACCTTCTATGTTGGAAAAGATCCGTATCCTTTAGATGCTTTGGGAGAAAAAATTCAGGGCTTGATGAAGGATAAGGCTCCGGACAAAAGAATTGTTTATATTAAAAGCGGTGTTGATGTTGATTATGGAAGAGTAGTTGAAGCAATTGACACAATCCGCAAACAGGATATTGACAAAATTGGTCTGGTTGCTGATCGCAAAAAAGCCGATTCGTGAAGCTGAAAAATTACAAAAATTGTGAAGTATTATTCGCAGTTTAGGAGTGTGAATTATGGGAATGTCAACAGGTGGAAAAGGAGGCGCAACACCGTCAATTAACGTGACCCCTTTGATTGACGTTTTGTTGGTTCTTCTGATTATTTTTATGGTTATCACGCCGGTTAAACCAAGTAAATTTGAAGCAAAGGTTCCGGCAGAACCAAAACCAGAAGAGCAGCCGGTTAATGTCAAGCCGAATCCTTTAACTTTGGTTGTGACGATTAATAAAAGTGACAGATCGCTGACCTTAAATACTGAAACGTTAGGAGATGTGACCGATGCAAGTGCATTGACGAACCGCCTGACGGAAATATTTAAACAACGCGAAGCCGAAGGCACTTTTAGAGAAGGAACGAGCGAAGTTGAAAAAACTTTGTTTATTAAATCTCCGCGTTCGGTACGATACGGCGATGTCGTGAAAGTCATCGACGCTGTCAAAGTAGCCGGAGCGCAACCAATCGGATTGCAAATTGATGATTTAGCAGATTAAATTTAACTCGAACGAGTTTGGAAAGGCGTGGAAATCCCTTTTCCGAACTCGTTCGGGCAATAACAATGGAGTCGAAAAAATGAGATTTTCTCGTTTAGGTTTAATTTTATTTGTATTTACAACCGTTATGATAGGAACTAATTGTTCGTATTATAACCAAATTATTGCCAGAAAAAACTTGGTTGACGGTGCCAACGCGTATCAGGGAAGAAAGTTTAAGGATGCCGAGAACCTTTTCCGCGAAGCTATTGCACGCGACCCGAACGGCTCCAGCATCGAGGGCAGAACGGCGCAGCTGTTTCTCGCCCGCACGCTTCATTCCGAGTACATCGGCAATCGAAAAGATATTCCCCTCGCTGAACAAGCAATTCAGGAATACCAAAAAGTTTTGAAGTTTGACCAGAAAGATCAAAGTTCATTTAAAGCTGTGGCAAATCTTTACGAAAATCTCGGCAAAGATGATGAATGGCTCAAATGGATTACCGAAAGAACGACCAACGAATCGGTTCCCGAAGCGCAGCGTTCAGAGGCTTTAACTTCACTGGCAGCAAAGAAAAATAGTTGTGCCAATGATATTTCCGATACTGAAGCGACTAAAAAAACAGTTACCAGAGATGGAAAACAAGTCTTTGAATTTGTTAAGCCAGCAAACGCGGAAGACTTCGCGACCCTTAAACAGTGCGCGGCAGAAGGTTTGGATCTTTCAAAAAGAGCGGTTGATCTCGATCAAAACAGCGATTCAGCTTGGTCTTATTACGCCAGTTTGTTAGTTCAGAATATGCGTGTTGCTGAAATGGAAGGCAACAAAGAGCAGGCAGAAAAGTTCAAAGCTCAATCTGACGAAGCTCGTGAAAAATTCACGGCTTTAGCCGAAGCGAAAAGACAAAAAGAGCAGGCTGAAGCAGACCGTAAAAAAGCGGAAGCGGAAGCGGCAAATAAAAAATAATTTGCACAATAGTTTTAAAATAAAGTTGATGCTCAATTACAATAATTGAGCATCAACTTTTTATTTTGAGTAAGATTGAATTAAAAAGCACAAGTCGAATTTACAATTCCGGTAAATATGTTTCGAATTGAAGACGTCATTGAAAAAGTGGAAAAAAATCGTCCCGAACCGAATATCGAATTGATTCGGCGGGCGTATATGTTTTCCGCTCTGCATCATCGCGGACAAAAAAGGGCTTCCGGAGAACCGTATCTCGTTCATCCTCTGGCGGTTGCAGATATGCTTGCGGAAATGCGTCTTGATGAAGTGAGTGTTTCCACCGGGTTGCTTCACGATGTTGTCGAAGACACGCTGATTGATTTGGACACTCTGCGGTCATATTTCGGTGAAGAAATTACGCATCTGGTTGACGGGCTGACAAAAATCGCTCACATCAGCAATCTTTCAAAAGAAAAACAGCAAGCGGAAAACGTGCGCAAGATGGTTCTGGCGATGGTGACTGATGTTCGCGTCGTGCTGATAAAATTAGCTGATCGTTTGCACAATATGCGGACGATGCAATTCTTGAAGCCCGAAAAACGCGCGCGCATTTCGCAGGAAACGCTCGATATTTACGCGCCGATAGCGCACCGGCTCGGAATGGGGAAAATGCGCAGTGAGCTGGAGGATTTATCGTTTCAAAATATTTATCCCGAAGAATATAAGCGGCTTTCCAAAGAAGTCGAAGTGCGTCGCCCGGAACTCGATGAAGCGCTTGAAAAAATTACCAAAAAAATTGAAAAAGGTTTAACGGAAAATGATGTTCCGTACGTTGAAATTCAAGGTCGAGTCAAACGCCTCTACTCGCTTTGGAAAAAACTGAAAAAAAGAAAACTGACGATTGATCAAGTCTACGATTTGATTGCGGCGCGAATTATCACGCCGAACGACAGAAAAAACTGTTATGTCGCGCTGAGCGTCATTCACGACATCTGGACGCCGGTTCCGGAAAGGTTCAAGGATTGGATCGCGATACCGCGCGATAATCTGTATCAGTCGCTGCATACGTCCGTAATCGGTGACAACGGACAATCTTTCGAGGTGCAAATCAGAACCGAAGAAATGCATCATGTCGCCGAAGAAGGCGTCGCAGCGCATTGGAAATACAAAGAAAAAAAACTAGGCAAGCAAGATGAAGACGAAAGTCTCGACGAGCTTCGTAAAACGGTCGAGAAACTTTTGCTGCCGCTGGTCGAAACCACCGACAGCAATGAAGATTCGGAAGACTTCATTGAATCGCTGAAACTCGATTTATATCCGAAAGACGTTTACGCGTTTACGCCGCGCGGAAAAATCGTGCAGCTGCCGCGCGGTTCTACGCCGATTGATTTCGCTTATGCTATTCACTCGGAAGTCGGAGACACATGCACCGGCGCGAAAATCAACGGTCGCATTGTGCCTTTGAAGTCGGAATTGCAAAATGGCGATGTTGTCGAGATTTTAACTACTTCAAATTCAAAACCGTCGCGCGACTGGCTCAATTACGTTGTTACTTCGCGGGCGCGTAATCGAATTCGTCATTGGATTTCCGATCAGCAGCGCGCCGAATCCATCGAAATCGGACGTAAACTGCTCGAAAAAGAAACCGAGAAATTTCGCATTTCGCCGAAGAAAATGCTCAACGACGACGATGCGATGAAGCGCATTGCCAACGAATACGGACTTGGCAGAGCCGAAGATTTGCTTGCCTCGATCGGTTACGGTAAAACATTGCCGCGTAACGTTTTAGCCAAATATCTCGGAGCCGAAAAGTTTGCCGAACTCGATCCGGAAAAACGCAAGGAAACGCGGCTTGAAACGGGAATGAAAGCCGTTAAAAAGTTTATCGGCTTGGGCGAAGACGCGATTATCGTGCAGGGCGTTGATAACCTGCTGACGACGCGCGCCAGATGCTGCAATCCGCTGCGCGGCGAGCCGATTGTCGGTTACATTTCTCTCGGCAAAGGAATCGTCATTCACAACAAAAATTGCCGCAATGTTAAGCAGTTAATGATCAATCGAGATCGCGTGGTGGACGTTGAATGGGCAAAAAGCGATTCACAGGAAATTCAATCGGTTAAGATTTTGGCGACGACCGAAAACCGCACCGGGATGCTTGCCGGAATCACGAATGCGATTGCCGAAATAAAAACCGGCATTCGCGATGCGCGAGCGAAAATTTCGCGTGACGACAAAGGCTTAATCGAAGTGACGGTCGAAGTTTTCGATAAAAAACATCTTGACCGCGTCGTTACATCAATCGAGCAAGTTCCCGGCGTAATCGCGGTCGAAAGAGTAAACTCCAATTAGACAACCGGGCAAATTTGCCGTCAAACTTTTCTTTTCGGCTTCAATCTGGTAAAATTCGCCTTTTGCTTGAATAAACAAAAGGTAAACAATAATGGAAACAGTTTCAACGGATAATGCGCCGGGCGCAATCGGACCATATTCGCAGGCGGTCAAAACGGGAAATTTGGTGTTTTGTTCGGGACAAATCCCGATTGATTCGGCAACCGGCGAATTCGTTTCAAACAACGTTGCCGAGCAGACCGAACAGGTTTTGAAAAATTTGTCGGCGGTGCTCGAAGCGGCGGGAGCGAATTTAGATAAGGTTGTGAAAACGACGGTTTTTTTAGCCGATATGAATGATTTTACTGCGATGAATGAAGTTTACGCGCGTTATTTCGCCGAAAATAAACCGGCGCGCGCGACAGTGCAAGCCGCGCGATTGCCGCGTGATGCGCGCGTCGAAATCGAATGCATCGCCGTCGTTTAATTTTTTTGGAAAACAATTGTTCAGAGCGCGAGTTTTTGCCGAACAATAAGAGTTTGAGATCAAATGAAAATTGCCAAACGCAAAATCATAAGATTAAAGCGTTTGGCAACTAAATTAGCGAGATAAATCTCAAATGGTTTTACACAGCTTTGATAACTTTTCCGCCTTTAATACAGCGAGTGCAAACTTTCTTTCGTCCGTTACCGCCGTTGGGCAGTTGAACGCGAATTGATTGCAGATTCGGATTAAAGCGACGACGGGTTTTATTGTTAGCGTGTGAAACATTGTTTCCGAATTGCGGACCTTTGCCGCAGACATCGCATCGTTTTGCCATAATATTTAGCCTCCAAAAAAAATATAAAATAACGAGGTATTAAGTATAACGAGTTTGCCGCGACAAACTCAAAAACAAGATTTATAACAAAATTCTATATGTTTAGTCAAGTTATGACACGAACAGCCAACTTTGAAGGAGTAACAGCCACAGTGCAAAATTTTAGATTAACAACTTTAACGGTAATATTTACAGCATTATTTTCAGTGTTTTTAAGCGGTTGCAGCGGAACGGCAGCGCCCGGTTCGGGATCTGCCGGCGGCGCGGTTGACGCAAACGAAACAGCCGCGACCGTTAACGGAAAAGCCATTAAACTCGAAGAAGTCGAGCGCGCTTTGAAACAGCAGGCGCAGGGACAAGAAGCGAGCCTTTCGCCGCTTGAACTGGCGCAGGCGCGTCTGCAAATTCTCGACAACTTGGTACAGCAGGAAGTGATGTACCAGAAAGCCGAAAAAGAAGGAACGATTCCGAAAGACGAAGATGTCACCGCCGAATTTAATCGCACGAAACAGCAATCCGGTTTATCGCAGGAAAAATTCGACGAAGAAATGAAAAAAGCCGGACAAACCGAAGCTTCGGCGCGCGAATCAATCAAAAAAGCTTTGGCGATTAAAAACTTGATTGACAAAGTAACGGCTAAAATCGAACCGCCGAAAGATCGCGAAATTGATGATTTTTACAACGGCAATAAAGCGGCGTTCGTCAAAAAGAAAGGCGTTAAGCTCGCGGCAATCGTGATTGATCCGTCAAACAGCGGTCAGGGCGATACGACGACAGACCAGCAATCAGCGGTTTTGCGCGGCAATGAAATTATCAAACAGCTTCAGTCGGGCGCGGATTTTGCGACGGTCGCGCGTGAGCGCAGCGAAGACCCGAGCCGAGTTCAGGGCGGCGATTTGGGTTATATTTCCGAAGAAGAAATGAGCCGCAGTTTATCGCCGCAGGTCGCCGCGACATTGATGGATCCGAAATTTCAGGTCGGTCAAATTTTGCCGACGCCGGTGCAGGGCAAGTTTTACATCTTTAAGCTTCAAGAGAGAAGCGACCGCGATGAAGATTTGACGCTGGAAAGTCCGGGCATTCGCCAGCAGGTAACCGACCAGCTGATCAACGCGCGCAAACAGCTTTTGAGCCAATCTTATGCGGCGATGGCGATGAATGAGGCAAAAATTGAAAATCTGCTCGCGAAAAAAGTCGTCGAAAATCCGAACGAATTGAGCGGAGCGCGTCCGGCAAGTGCGGCAAGCGCAACGACAAATTCAAATGCGGCAGCGAATACGAATGCGGCAAACACAGCCGCTAACGGTAATGGGGCGGTTAATGCAAATTCTGCGGCGACAACCAATTCGGCAGCACCAAACAGAGCGAATACGGCAGCAAACGCCGCGCGCTAATTCAGTTTTGCGATTGAGGATTATTCATAATCGAAAAATCAGCAAACGGCAAAAGTAAAAACCGAAAGGCAAAAGCATTCTTTATTTAAACTTTTGCCTTTTACCTTTTTACCTTTGCCTTTTTATTTTATGCTTTTCAGACTTTCGGAAATTACCAAATCATACAGCGCGCACGACATTTTGCGCGGGTTGACGTTTCAAATTAACGCCAACGAAAAAGTCGGACTTGTCGGGCGCAACGGCGCGGGAAAAACGACGGCGTTTCGCATTATCACCGGCGAAGAAGCGGCGGACGACGGCGAAATCGTCAAAATCAACAATCTCAAGCTCGGATTATTAGCGCAGCACGTTGATTTTACCGATGACGAAACCGTTCACACGGCGGCGCTTTCGGCGTTCGAGCGCATTCACGACATCGAAGCCGAAATGCGCCGATTAGAGACGGAAATGGCGGAAAATTACACGGAAGAAATTCTTAACGCTTACGCCGAACTGCAAACGGAATTCGAGCAAGCCGACGGTTTTTCCTACGCGGCGCGTGCCGAAGCGATTTTGCTCGGACTCGGTTTCAACAAGGAAAATTGGGACACGAAAACGGTAAATCTTTCGGGCGGACAAAAAAATCGGCTCGGTTTAGCCAGACTTTTGTTGTCGGGCGCGGATATTCTGCTGCTCGACGAGCCGACGAACCATTTGGACGTCAACGCGGTCGAATGGCTTGAAAACTTTTTGCAGACTTACGATAAAACTTTCGTGCTCATCAGCCACGACCGTTATTTTCTCGACCGCGTGTGCAATCGCATTATCGAAATCGAAAACGGCAGAGCGAATACTTATACGGGAAATTATTCCAAGTTTTTGATCGAGCGAGAGGAACGGCGCGAAGCGCAGCGGCGCGCGTTTGAAAATCAGCAGACGATGATCGCCAAAAACGAAGATTTCATTCGCCGCAATCTCGCCGGAAAAAAAACGAAACTGGCGAAATCGCGTCGCAATATGCTCGAACGTCTCGAACGCGTCGAAGCCGTTGCGACCGAACGCTCGCAAGGAAATTTCGTTTTGAAAAAAATCGAACGCGCCGGAAATCAGGTTTTGACGGTCGAAGATTTAGCCATCGGTTACGGCGACAAAGTTTTGGCAAAAGACATTTCATTTTCGCTTTTACGCGGCGAAGCTCTCGGCGTGATCGGCGACAACGGAACCGGAAAAACAACGTTTTTGAAAACGGTTTTGGGAAGCATTCGCGCGCTTTCCGGCGAGATGAATTGGGGAGCGAAAACCGACATCGGTTATTATTCGCAGCAATTGGAAGAATAGGACGAACGCAAAGAAATTGTGCAGGAATTGCGCCGAGTCGCGGCGCTTGCCGATAACGGGCAATTGCGCGGATTTTTAGCGAGATTTTTGTTTGTCGGCGAAGACGTTTTCAAAAAAGTTTCGACGCTTTCAGGAGGAGAAAAGGTAAGACTCGCACTGGAGAAGTTGATTTATTCCAACAAAAACGTCTTAATTCTCGACGAGCCGACGAACCATCTCGATATTCCGTCGCGCGAAGCACTCG
>SXVE01000419.1 GCA_005790265.1 Acidobacteriota bacterium
ATTAAATGCCTGCGAGTAACCGATTGCATTCCAATTATTCCCCGTCGTCCAAAATCGCAGAAATTCAAACGCCGTCCACAAAAACGGAGCGGCGAAAATGGCATAGTTGCCGAATTTATTGAGAAGAATTGATGTAAACGAACTGAACAGCGCGGGGAAAAATCCGACGGCGAGGCTGGCGAGAAATAATAGAAAATAAGCGAGCAGAACGGGAAATCCGGCGTAAGTGATCGGCGCGAAAGTGAGCCACCAGCACGAGCCGAAAAAGAACGCGGTTCCGAAAATCCAGCCGACGACGAGCGATTTGATCGGCGATTCTTTTTCGCTTTTAATCGCTAAAAACAACGGAACGAGCGCGAACCAGGCGAGAAACCAGAACTCAAAACCGGGAAAGGCAAGAATCAGCAAAATCGCCGACGCGACCGACAAAAAGATATTCAGAGGCGCGGGCAAAAATCGTGTGAGCCGGAGAAAATTCATTCGCTTATTTTACCATAAAACCTATTTATCAGTGCGGAAAGCCGTCGTTCGTCGGGCAAAAAAGCCGTCCATTTTTGACCGGTTCAAATCATTCTGAATCAACATCTTTCAAATTGAACGGTCAAATTGAAAGCACTTTCAAATTTTGTCATCCGCAAAATGACGAATTTTGTCATTTCAACGTTTTAAGTTATGCGCGTTCGGTCAGATTGATAATTCATCTGATGAAAACAAGTCAAAATAAATCAACTGATGAATTGAAGCGGTTAAAGCAAAGAACATTAAGAAAATAAAGGCTTTAAAAGCAGGAGAGCCTGATCTTTTCAGATCAGGCTCATAAATTGGTTGGACAACTGAAGGAACGCTCGGAAGGTGGTCAAGCACAATGGCAAACTGCGCTCGGAGAAGAGTTGGCGACGGGGTCTCGATTTAATGTATCAAGCTTGCCGCTGTTCTCTATTGCACGTATCGTGCCAGAAGATTTTTGACATCAAAAAACGGGAACCAAAAAGTTGAAAATTAAACAAAACACCAGATAAACAAAGGCTTTTATTTATTTTCCGCTCGCGGTTAAAAGAGCGGTTTTTCGTTTTTGTCTTCCCGCTTTCAATTTGCGAAGTTACACTATTTGGAACATCGCTCAACCTGACGTTGCAGCGCGGCGGTATCTTGGTTATCCGCATCAATTCCCGCTGCCGAAGCCGCGTAATTTTTCGCTTGCAGACAATCGCCTTTTTCCAGATAGATTTTTCCGAGATTGATGTGCGCGTCAATCAACCGATTATCCCAGAAAAGCGCGGTTTTGAACGAGCTGACCGATTGTTCGAGATCGCCGCGCCGCAAATGAATTTTTCCTAAAATCAAATAACTTTCCGCATTCATCGGTTCGCTGGCGAGCACGCGGCGCAGAATCGCCATCGCTTCGTCGTCATTGGCGTTTTTGTAAAACGTTCGCGCCTGCGCGAGCAGATTTTCCGTTTCGTTAAGCGGCGTTTGCGCCGGTTTCGCTTGATTTCTAATCAATACGACGCTGACAAAATCTTTTCTCGCCGGTTGTTCGACGCGCAAATTCACGTCGGGAATTGTTTTCGAGCGCAGCCATTCGGTTTCGAGTTTCGCGTATTTGTTGCCGTCGGTCAGAAACCGTTTCGCCTGATTATCAAAATCAGCGGCAGCGGCGTCTTTTAATTCCTGCAAACTTTTGGCGAGCAGGTAATACGATTCGCCGTCGCGCGGATTTGCCGCCAAAACCGGTCTGAGCTGTTCCGCCGCCTCGACGTAGCCGTTGTTCAAAAAGAGCGCCAACCCGTAATTAAAACGCGCGTTCGATTCGGTGGTTGACGATTCGGCGGCTTTTTTCAGCAATTCTAATCCTTCATTGAGTAATTTTGCCGAGTTTCCCTGATTTTTCTTGTCAGCGCGCGAAGCCTGCACCGCAATCGCGCCGATGGTGTTATAAACGCTGGTCAGCTTTAAATCTTCGGCAAGCGGACGCAAAACGGCGAGCGCCTGTTCGTAATTATTCTGCTGCCACTGAATCAAGCCGGTGTAAAACGCGGCTTCGGCGTAAAACGGCGAATTTGACGGAATGCGCGAAAAATTCTCGATGGCTTCCGCGTTTTTGCGCTGGTTCAAATAAAAATGTCCGAGTTCGAGCGCGGCATCGGCATAAACTTCGCCGCTTTTCGCTTCGGAATACAGCCGCAGCGAGTTTTTGAAGTAATTTTCCCGCGCTTCCGTCGCGTTCGTCAACAATCCTTTGATATAAGCCTCAAAAGCGCGTCCGGGAACTTTATTGGCGGAAACAACCAGATCGTTCTGCGAAAACGAAAGCGCTTTGTCGCGCTGGTAAAGTATTTGATACGCGACTTGTCCCTGAACCGTCTGCAAATTGCCGAGCGCGTCAGTCAAATTAATGTCGCGCGTTACGCGCTTGCCGTCCGGCAGTTCTTCATTGAGAAATCTGCCTTCGTTGACGCGAATAATCTTCGCCGTTACGTTCAGCGTCGCTGCCGTTTCGCCTTGCGCGGGAATAATATTGTATTTCCCGGCAATCAAAAGCGAGGCGTTGCTTTCGCGCGCCAATTTTAATGAAGTCGCCAGACTCGGCAAATTAACAAGCGGAATTCGCAGGCGCTGCTGAATGATTTTTCGCTCATCGTTGGAAACGACGTTGAGACTCGGAACTTTCAGCAAATCCGCCAGCGATTCGGCGAAACTTTCTCCGACCCAGTTGAATTCGGCTTTCCCCGAAGTGTTTTCAAACGGCAGAATCATCGCCGTATCAGCGTTATTCTGCACGGTTTGCGCCTGAATCGAAATTAATGTCAGCGACAATAAAAGTGCGGCAAATAGTGTTTTTTTCAGCATTTCTTACCTATAAAATAAAAAATTCGCTTGGGTTTCAAGCGAATTGGTTTAATTAAGTAGATGCGGATTGTTAAAAAAAAGATGGTAGTCGGTACGGGATTTGAACCCGTGTCGCCGCCGTGAAAGGGCGGTGTCCTAGACCCCTAGACGAACCGACCGCAAAAAGCAGTGCATTATATAAAACTTTGAAAAGAACCGGATCGCTTTCCAAACGATTTTTGAAAGCTCGCTTGAATCAAAGCGAAAAGCAAGAATATCGCAAACCGTTTTTTGTTGTCAAACCAGAAAAATAAATTTATCCGGTTTCTTTTGTCCAACTTGTTTCTATTCGGGTGTTTCTCTATCATTTCAACATTGCCAATCTAACGTAACTGAAAATAAAATGAGTGAACAAAAACCGAAACGCGTCTTTTTAATTGATACGATGTCGCATATTTTCCGCGCTTTTTTTGCGCCGATGGGAATGCGGCAGGAACCGCTGCGCAACAGCAAAGGGCAAGTTACGCAGGCTGTATTCGTGTTTACGAATATGCTGCGCAAACTGCTCAAAGACGAAAATCCCGATTACGTCGTCGCCGTTTTCGATTCGAGTACGCCGACTTTTCGCCACGACAGTTTCGCCGATTACAAAGCGAATCGCGCCGATATGCCCGACGATTTGAAAGCGCAAATGCCTTATATCAAACGGGTTTGCGAAGCGTTTAATATTCCGATGCTGAAAACCGACGGTTTTGAAGCCGACGATTTGATCGGAACTCTGGCGCACAAAATCGCCGCGCAGGGAATGCAAGCCGTTATTGTTTCCAACGACAAAGATATGTGCCAATTGGTGCGCGATCCGTTAATCGTTTGTATGCGGCAGAATTCGCAGAACGTCAAACGCAAAGTCGCCGTGCCGCCGATTGAATGGTGCGACGAAGCGTGGGTCGAGAATAAATTCGGCGTGACGCCGCTGCAAATAATTGATCTTTTGGGTTTGATGGGCGACGCGATTGACGGCATTCCAGGTGCGCCGGGCATCGGCGAAAAAGGCGCGACGAAAATCATTCAGCAATTCGGTTCCGCCGAAGAAGCGATGAAGCGCGCCGATGAGATGACGCACAAAACTTACCGCGAAAGTTTGCAGAATAATCAGGATATCATTCGTCAATCGGTCGAACTCGCGACGATTCACACGGGCGTTCCGGTCGAAGTTGATTTGGACGCGTTCAAATACGAAGAACCGAATCGGCAGTTGGCTTACGCGCTGTTTCGCGAACTAGAATTCACCTCGCTGACCAGAGAATTCGCTGATTCCGCGCCGCTTTTTGACGGTTTGGACGCAGACGGAAACGCGATGTCATCGCACGTCGAACGTCGTTATCAACTTATCAACACGCTCGCCGATCTCGACAAATTGATTCGTCGTTTGTGGGAAACCGAGCATTGGAGTTTTCAGGTTGACGATTCAAATTCGGCGGCGAAAGCCGATTCCTATGCGAAAAAACCGCCGCTCGGAGTCGCGATTGCTTACGGTGCGGGCGCGTCCGTTTACGTTGATCTCGAAAACTTCGACGGCGGCAAAGAAGCCGCGATTACGCCGCTGAAAGATATTCTC
>SXVE01000420.1 GCA_005790265.1 Acidobacteriota bacterium
ACAATAACGTAAACGAGCGCGATCCAGATAAACGCCATCATCGCGACGCCTGCGCCGTTTCCCAATTTCTCGCGCGTGATTTCTGCAATCGAACTTGCACCGTGACGAACGCTTGAGGCGAGCGAAGAAAAATCGTGCACCGCGCCGATTAAAACGACGCCCAAAGCGATCCACAAAAGACACGGCAGCCAGCCGAACGCCTGACACGCGAGAATCGGACCGGCAATCGGACCAGCGGCGGCAATTGCGGAAAAATGCTGACCGAACAGATAAAACGGCTTGGTCGGCACAAAATCTTCGCCGTCGTTGACTTTGTTCGCCGGAGTTTCGCGCGTGTCGTCGAGATTAAACTGCCGCGAAATCCAGTTTCCGTAAGAAAAATAGCCGAAAACGAGCCAGATTAAAAAGGCGATTGCCAGAAGCGCGAGCATAGAATTCTCTCCGTTGTGATTGCAGAATTGCAGGAAGTCTTTTGAAATGAAAGTATTAACGCAAATTTTTACGCAAACGGCAAGTCATCGGAAAAAAATCAAAAATTTGTTTTGCTTGAAAATTTCTCCGTTCCAAAAATCGTTTCATTCCAAAATTCAAAACTCCGAACTTTAGCGCGTAGATCTTCGCGCTGACGGTGCAAATAACGCCCGACCGCGATGGATTTTGTTAATCGCGCGTTGATTGATTTTAACGGTTGCCACCGCAATCAGGTGATCCGTCAGCTTTTTCGTTTTCGCAAACACAAAAAAAGCCGATATTGATTATCAGCTTTTTTCTTTTTCTGTTGCGAAATTGATTTTATTGGAAAACGAATTGTTCAGTTTTGTTTAACCAAATTAAATTCGCCGCGAATGGATTGCGCCGATTCAACTTTTTGAATTGATTCGTTGGAGAAAAATCTATTTAGTTTCTGAAAAGCCTGCGAACCGGCGGAACTGCCGACCAACACAAAGCTAGTGTTGAGAACAATAACAGCCACGCCAATCCAGATTTTCGGTAATCTGTCTTTCATAGTTTTGTCGGATAAGTTTTTGCCGAAATATAGAGTTCAGTAGAATTTGGACGATTATTAAAAAGTCTCAACAAGTGTAAAACAAATACAAACGTCTTGCAACAATTATTTTTTGCAAAATTCCGGTCAAATTATTTTTCGCATTTGCCGCTCGAAATCTTCTTTTAATCCGAGTCTTTCGAGCCAGAGTTTTTGTTCGCGCATCAGTTCCGGCAGGTAAACCACATCGGACAGCGCATAATCAACGAGTTCGGGTGTCCAGTTGCCGTCCCAGTTTTTGTTGAATTTGGCGCGCTGCGATTTGTCGAGGTCAACGGCGAAATAACGATACAAAGTTTCGGCTAAACTCGCCGATTGATTGGCGCCTTTGGTCAAAACCTTTTCGGCGATCATCGTGCAAAACACGTTTTCGACCGCCGCGCCGCTTTCGCGCAGAAATTCCAAATCGAATTTCGCGTTGTGAAATATTTTCGTAATCGCCGGATTCGCCAGAATTTCTTCGAGTAAACCGAGCCGGATATTTTCTGAAATCGGCACTAATACGTTAAAATCGCCATCGGAAAACTGCACGCTGAAAAGACGCGCGCCGCGCGCGCTGAGACCGGAAGTTTCCGTGTCGCAGCCGAGCGCTGTGGCGGCGGCGAGTTTGTTAAAAGCCGTTTCAAAGTCTTGTTTGGAGCGCGCAACTAAAATATTCACGCTTTAAATTGTAAACTTTCGCGGCGCAAAGCGAAAAATGTATTAAGCTATCAAACGATTATATGAACGAAAAATTGAATGAAATCGAGATTAGAGTAATCGGCGCGCTCGTCGAAAAACAACTGACGACGCCCGAATATTATCCTTTGACCTTAAATTCGCTGGTCGCCGCGTGCAATCAAAAAACGAATCGCGATCCGGTTACCGTTTTGGAAGAAGAAACGGTCGCGCGCTCGCTCGAAATACTGCGCGACAAAAATCTCGTTTATGTTTTTTACGGCAGCACATCGCGCGTGCCGAAATACAAACATATGCTGCCGCAAGTTTACGAACTTGAGCCGAGCGAAACCGCCGTGATGTGCGTTTTGATGCTGCGCGGCGCGCAAACGCTCGGCGAACTGCGCGAGCGAACCGGCAGGCTTTACGAATTTGCCAGCATCGGCGAAATCAGCGAAACGCTCGACCGGCTCGAACGCCGCGACGAACCGCTAATCGTTAAACTCGAACGCCAGCCCGGACAAAAAGAACAGCGATTCGCGCATCTGCTCGCCGGCGAACCGAGCGTGCCGGTTTACATTTCAAAATCGGCGGCGGCAGCGGCGGGAACCGAGCGAATCGAAAAACTCGAAGCGGAAATCGAAAATCTGCGCGCGGAATTCAGCGATTTTCGGCAGATGTTTGAAGAATTTAAAAAGCAGTTTGAGTAAAAATTTTGCTAAAAGTGTTTTTATAAAAAAATTTTATAAAAAGAAAAGGCATGAGAAAAGTTGGCGTTTTGCTCGTGCCTTTTCTATGTTTTTCGCGACAATTATCTGCCGAAAACGCCGATTCGTTTTTGGACGAGTTTTTCGATGTCCATCGGCACGCCTTCGGCGCGCGCCTGACGAATAAATTCGCTGTTAATGTTGAAAATCTTCATTTTGACGAGTTCTTCAATCGAAATTTTATCAAATCCTTCGGCGCGCACGCCGTTGATAAATTCGGGCGTGATTTTGAAAATGCGCATTTTAACAACGTGTTCAAACGGCTCGCTGCCGAATCCGTTGGCGTTTAATTCGCGCAGAAATTCGCCGTCAATTTTGAAAATGCGGGCTTTGACGAGTTCTTCCATTCCGAGATTGGGAAAACCGCTCGCTTTCATTTCGCGCATAAATTTTGAATCAACTTTGAAAATCGCCGCTTTAAATAAATCGTCAATATCGAGATTGCCGAAGTTTGCCGCAATCAAATCGTCGGCGTGCGCGGTCGTCACATTGATCATCGCCGCCGCGAAAAGCTGCTCGTCGGTCGTGTCTCTGCCGGATTTCGCCGTGCTTTTTTCAAAATCGAAACCGCGCGTTTTCATTCCCGCGACAAATTGCGCGCTGCTGGTAAAACGAAACGTGCCGGTTCCTTTGCCGTTCTGAAAAACGCCTTCGCACTCGATTGTTCCGGCTTCGCGCACGATGCTGAATTTGACCGCGCCGCCGCTCAATGCCTGTTCGCGGCTTAAACCCTGCAAATCAGTGTAAGCGAACGACGATCCGTTTTGGCTTTTCCCTCCTTTTTCACTGCTGCGGTAAAATGATAATTGCAGTTTGTCCGCTTTATTTTCGTTTTTGCGTTGGGCTTTGTCGCCGAATTCATCGTCGTGCCCGCCGAAGTTTTCCGCTTTGACGGTCGCTTTCCATTCGCCCGTCATCGTCGTCTGCGCGAACGATGCCGAAACGAAAACTACGGCGCAAACCGCGCTTAAAATCAAACGAGCGGACGATTGAAAAAATTGTTTCATAAAAATATCTCCTAAAAAATTTAATGTTTTTTTCTGCTTCCGATATAAAAAACACCGCAGTCGAAATTTTTATGACAAAAAATATTTAGTACGAAAATTTAATCCTGTGATTAACACCGCAAAAATCGCTCAAATCAGGCGGCTAACTTTTCAAAATCCTCACCGATCAAACGAAAATTGATGTTGCTTTCGTCCGACTGCGCGCCGATTTTGCGGTAAAAATCAATCGCCGGCGTGTTCCATTTGAGCGCCTGCCAATCGAGCCGCGCAAAACCTTCCGCTTTTGCCATTTTCGCCGCCGTCTTTAACAGCGCCAAACCGAAACCTCGTCCGCGCGCATCTTTTCGCACGTATAAATCTTCGAGGTAAAGACTGCGCTCGCCGCGAAAACTGGCAAATTTCGGGTACAGCAGCGCGAAACCCATCAAGTTATTTTCCGCTTCCGCAGCGACGAGCAGACGAACAAATGCACGCTCGCCGAATGCGGTTGCGCTCAAACGTTCTACATCGAGCGAAAACTCGCCGAGCAAATTTTCAAACTCGGCAAATTCGCGCATCATCGCCACAATCTGCGGCAAATCTTCTAAATCGGCTTTTCTGATGTTCATAAATAAAAAAAGGTTAGGCTCGAAAATCTTTATTTTCAAGCCTAACCGGGAAATTTTGAATTTAAGTCAAACTAATTTTTTCGTTTGGTTGATGTCACTTTCTGCGGAGTCAGTTTCTGTTCTGTTTTCAGATACGTAACCGCATCTTTGACGCTCGCTTTCAACGGATGCGTTTCCGGCGCGGTCTGCGCGAATTTCTCCATATAATTCAATCCTTCCTGCATCTGCGTTTTATTTTCGGGAACGCTTCCGGCTCCTGCCGCAAACAGCGACAATCCGAGACCAGCTAACGCGTCAGCATTATCCGGTGAAGAAACGAGCGCCGCGCGGTAAGCCTCAATCGCATTTTCCGAATCTCCGGCTTCGCGCATAATATCGCCAAGCGAAATTTGCGCTTTCGCTTTCTTGGCTGCATCGGTTTCAATCGCGAAATAATCTGCGTAAGCCGCTTTCGCTTCGGCTGTTTTAGTCATGTCGGACTTTGTCAAAAACAACAAGCGGTAAGCGTCAACCAAACCACTTAATGCTTGGTATTTGGTTGTATCATAATTTGCTTGATTAGGAATGTCGGTCGGTTGCGCGTTTTTGAGCACTGTCCACGATTGATTATAAGAAGCAACCGCTTCCTGCAAATCTTGTTTTGCTTTCGGCATCATTTGTGCTTTCATCGCCGCATCGGTTGATCTTGCCGCTTGGTTGTAGTAATCAACGCCGCGATTTTTCAGTGCCGCGCCTCTATTATTAAGAAGAATCGGCGCCGTGCCGACGAAATCCGGATCAGCCTGAATGCCTTCGCTATATTTTGCAATAGCAACATCATAATTTTTCGAGCCGAAAGCATCGTTTCCCGCTTTCAAAGACGCTTCGATGATGCTGGTTTTCTGTTTAATATTTTCGTTTTTCGCCGTTACTTCTTTAACTTTCGCTTCATATTCAGCTTGCTGTTTTTTCTGCTCGGCAGTTAATTCCGCTGGTTTTGGCGCTTCTTCGGCGGCTGGCTGAGCTGCCGTCGCTGTCGTGTTTGTCGTCGGCGCAGCGGTGCTTTTCGGATTAGCCAACGCCTGGCGGACTTCATCTTCCGTGCGGCGTTTGCCGTCGCCTTCGGAAACCGTAATTACAAGATTTTCCATTCCGGCTTTAACGTTCGGCAAAATTGACGGCGCAACGTTCGGAGCGCTGACCGATAGCGCAAAAATAGAACCGAGCTGTAAACCGGCGAAGCTGAATTCGCCTTTTTTGTTGGTTTTCGCCGATGGCGATTTGCCTTTCGCGTCGGTGCGAAACGGTTCGACAACCGCGCCGGCAAGCGGTTCGACCGTGCCGTCGGCTTTACGCAATTCAACTTTGCCGCGCACCGGTGCTGTCTGCGCAAAAGTTGCGAGCGAACCGAGTAAAAATAAAGATGTTAGAAATAAAAATGTAAAATAATTTTTACGAAACATTGAAATCCTCCAAGATTGGGTTTTTTGGTAAATTTTGGGAAACGCTTTTTCTTCAGATGTCAGTCTTAAAAAAAGAGTTTGTTCTGTTTTTTCCACATATTTTAACTCAAATTCAGCGAAACATTGAAACGAAATTCATTATTATTCGTCTGCCGAACAAAACTTTACAAAAATTGCGCGTTAATGAATTTTTGGTGATCAATTTGGGCTGTGCTATCGTAGAATTTTTACGCTTCGGCGAAGGGAAATCGAATGACGAAAAGGATTTACAATTTCAGCGCCGGACCCGCCGTTCTGCCGGTTCCGGTTTTGGAGAAAGCGCAGCGCGAGCTGCTTTCGCTCGGCGGCAGCGGAATGAGCGTGATGGAAATCAGCCATCGCTCGAAACATTTCGCGCCAATTCTGGCGGCGGCGGAAAACGGTTTGCGCGAACTTTTGAGCGTTCCCGACAATTACCGAATTCTTTTTTTGCAGGGCGGTGCGAGTTTACAGTTTTCGATGATTCCGCTGAATTTTCTCGCGAAAAATCAGGCGGCGGATTACATCGTGACCGGCGCGTGGGGGAAAAAAGCCGTCGCGGAAGCGCGCAAATGCGGCGGCGTCAACGTGATTTTTTCAACGGAAAATGAAAACTTTAAGTCGGTTCCGTCGCCGGAAGAATTAAATTTTACGCCCGCCGCGCGCTACGTTCATTACACTTCAAACGAAACGATTGAGGGCGTCGAATTCAAATACGAACTCGACGCGGGCGGAATTCCAATCGTCTGCGATGCGTCGTCAAACATTTTGTCAAAACCTTTCGCCATCGAAAAATACGCGCTCATTTACGCCGGAGCGCAGAAAAACATCGGTCCGAGCGGCGTGACGGTCGTTATTATTCGCGACGATTTGCTCGAAAAAGTGCCGGCAAATCAACATTCATTGCTTGATGACCGGCAAATCGCCGCCAACGATTCGATGCTCAACACGCCGAACACCTGGGGAATTTATATCATCAGCCTCGTTTGCGA
>SXVE01000421.1 GCA_005790265.1 Acidobacteriota bacterium
GCGGCGGCGGCATCGGCGTTTTGCTTTTATCGCTGGTAATTTATTTGTGCGGCGGCAACGAGGCGTTAAATCTTTTCAATGAAGTGACGGGCGGCGGTTCGCCGCAAGTTCAGCAGCAGCAACAGCAGCCGCAATCGCCGAATAACCCGCAGGCGAACGACGATCAGCGAAAATTCGCGGCTTCCGTGCTCGGCAGCACCGAAGACGTGTGGAATAAAATTCTGCCGCAGCAGTCGCGCGTTCGTTACCGCGAACCGAAGCTGGTTTTGTTCTCCGATCAAGTGCAGTCAGCCTGCGGCACCGCCGGTTCGTCAACCGGTCCGTTTTATTGTCCGGGCGACGAAAAACTTTATCTCGATTTTTCGTTTTTCCGCGAGCTGAAAAGCGAATTTAACGCGCCGGGCGATTTCGCGCAGGCTTATGTGATCGCGCACGAAGTCGGTCATCATGTGCAGAATATTCTCGGAACGATGGACAAAGTCAATCAAGCCGGAGAAAACAATCAGATGTCCGTGCGGCTCGAACTGCAAGCCGATTGTTACGCCGGAGTCTGGGCTTTTTACGCCAATCAGCAAGGTTTAGTCGAAGCCGGCGACGCGGAAGAAGCGATTCGCGCGGCGCAGGCGGTTGGCGACGATGCGATTCAGAAACGCTCGCAAGGATATATCGTGCCCGATTCGTTTACGCACGGCTCGTCGCGCGACCGAATGGCGTGGTTTTCGCGCGGCTACCAAGCCGGAGATATGCGCCAGTGCAACACGTTCGGCAGATAAATACCGATTATTAAGTTAAAAATAAAAAAGCAGGTTAAAAGCCTGCTTTTTTATTTTTAACTTTTGATAAATTTTGAGATCAGCTTCCCGACTGAAACGGCTTGCCGTAGATTTCCTGATAAATCCAGCCGAGCAATCTGACTTCTGCCGTCGAAAGCGATTCGATCCAGCAGCTTGTCAGATAAACTCTTTTTTCAAGTTCATTGTCAATCGCTTGCGCCTGTTCGACGTGCGATTGCGCCGGATCAAATCCGTAACTCGCCGCAATTTCTTCGTTCGTCTGTTTTGCTTCGCCGAGTGCCTGCAAACTTTCGGAAATGTGATTCTGCAATTTCGGCTCCGAATCGTTTGCTCCGAGCGCCTGAAAAACGCCGATGGCAAATCGCGATTCGGCGTTTTCTAACGGGTAGAATTCGATTCCCTGCTGCGCGTCGTCCGCCTGTTTCCACTGAAAAAGCTGTTCGACGTGCGGATGACGAACGAGCGCGACGCGCTGGTCGAAATTTAAAAACCATTCGATCAGATTTGCTAGCGATTTCACGTCAACGTCGCCGCTCTCGGTTTTAGTTAGCTGCGGCGGAAGATTTGCCGCGGTCGGTTGTGCCATTTCTTTATTAATTCTTGACCGATTATTTAGCGACGGTGATTTCGCGCGTTGTCGAATTATAACCGCCGTTGTCAACGACGTTTCCGGCTTTATCAACCAATTCGACTTTGACGCTGTGCTTGCCGTTCGTCCAACCGGACAACCAGATCGGCGCCCATTTATCAATATATTTCGCTTCGCCGCCGTCAACGGCATAACGCACGCGGTATTCGCCGCCGTCGCCCTGCAGTTTAGCGTTTGAGAGCCAGAAATCAATCATAATCGCGTCGGCGTCCGCGCCTTTGTATTCGCCTTTCGGTCGGCTGTATGTCAGCAGCGGTTTTGCCGCATCAACCGCGCCCGCATTTGATTTTTGCACGTCTTTGCCTTCGGGCGCAGCAGCAGCGGCGTTTGAATTCGCCATCGTCTGACCGGAATTGGTCGTCGCCGGTTTCGCCGCGTCCGCGCCGCCGTTGCGCACAGTGAATTTCACCATCTGAAACGCGCCGCTCGATTTATAACTTTCGTGCCACGGACGCGAAGGGAAAACGCGCAGCGTGTGTTCGCCGTCGGCAACGTTGCGCAGTTCAAATTCCTGATTAAGATTGTAATACGCTTCATACGGCTGATTGTCCAAAATTACGTGAATGTGATTGCCCATTCCGGTTGCTGGATCTTTCATCGGCTGATAACCTTTCAGATCGCCGCTTAATTCGAGACGAACGCGAACGGTCGAGCTGCCGACTGACGCATTTGCTGCCGGTTCGACGATTTTCAAACTCGGATTCGCCTGATCCTGCGCGCCGCGCTGCGTCATCATTTGCGCGATATTCTGCGGTCGCGCCACTTCCGTCAAGCCGTGCGCGCCAGCCGCCGCTTCGCCGTGCGATGCGCCGCTCGTCTGGTGCGAGCCGCCGTGCGCTTCGCCGCCGTTATTTGCCGCGTTCGCCGGCAGATTTCTTTCGCCGGTGTAACCGCCCGGATTTACCTGATGATCCTGGTCAGGACGATTACAGGCGGAAAACGCCGCTGCCATCGCTAAAACAATCAATAAATTCTTAAATTTCATTCAATCCTCCGTGTCTTTGTTCTTTTTATAAATCAAAAATCGCTGTTTTTATAATTCTAAATTTCAAATGCTTATCTGCGCTAATTGTCCGCGCTTTGCCGTTTTTTCAATTTGATAATCAAACACGGCGCGAAAATTTTCGATGATTCGGTCTTCGACTTCCGTCAATCCAATTTCGCGTCCCAAAAGTCTTTCGAGCGACGTAACGGGTTCGCCTTCGCAGGCGATAATCCAATCGAAATAACTCAGATCCGTGTTGACGTTGAGCGCGAAACCGTGCGTCGTCACCCAACGTTTGAGATGAACTCCGATAGCGGCGATTTTGCCTTCCGCCGTGTGCACGCCGGTCAAATTTTCGATCCGAAAAGCCGCTACTCCGAAATTCGCCAGCGTCCGAATCAGCACTTCTTCCAAATCGCGCACGTAGCGGTGCACGTCTTCGCGATCCGGCGAAAGATTGACAATCGGGTAGCCGACGATTTGCCCGTCGCCGTGATACGTCACTTTTCCGCCGCGGTTTGTTTCATAAACTTTTGCGCCCAGATTTTCAAGAATCGCCGCGCTCGCCAAAACGCCCGATGCGGTTTTAGCGCGGCGTCCGAGCGTGTATGTGTGCGGGTGTTCGAGCAGCAGCAGATAATCCGCGGCGCGCCGTTCGATGACTTCGCGTTCGATCTCAGATTGCAGCTCAAGCGCCGCATCGTAATCAATCCGACCGAGACGGCGAACTTCTAAAACCCTTTTTTGCATCTCTTTTATGATAAAATTTTAGCGGCAATTTTACTAACCGAGCATTAACAATATGAAAATTATCAAGAATACACTGACGCTTTGTGCGGTTTTGGCATTTGTTTTTTCTTTATCGGCTTCAGCGGACGCGCAAAAACGCCGCACGACCAAAAAACGCGCGGCAAACAACGCGGCGCGCGCCAACGTCAACGCGACGCCCGCCGCAAATGCCGCGAAAACGGCGGAAATCAAAGACGGCGCGCGCAAAGTTTCGGATCAACTGAAAAACGTGACGAAATTTACTTATTTGCTCGGCGGAATTGCGGGCGGCATCGAGCAGATTGATAAAGAATCGAAAACGAAAAAACTTTCGCAGTCGGCGCTGTCGCTCAATGACGAAAACAAAAAGAAAGTGATTCGCAGCATTCGCGATTTGCGCGCCGGATTAGCCGCGCTCGAAGCGGAATTTACCACCAAAAACTCGCTGCGGCTGTATAATTTTCAGATTCAGGGAGTAACGGATATGAGCGGTCGCGCCGAAGATTTGGCACTGTCCGGACAATTCACCGAATCGGGAAAAATGCTGCTCGCCGTCGTCGAAAAACTTTCCGATACTCTGGTCAGTTTGCCTTAATGATTAAATAACGATTGAATTTTAGCGCGAAAAAGGCGATGCGCCGCTTTGAAATTAAAGCGGCGCATCGCCTTTTTTTGAATTTTCAAAAAAGCGGTAATTTAGTAGACTTTTCCGTCCGCCGAATTAATCTTGACGCCGCCGTTAATCGTGACAACGCGCACGGTTGCGCCGCCGCCGTTTAAATCGGCGCTGACGCGTTTGGCGCGCGGTCTTTCATCGTCCTGCGCAGTGAAATTGAGCGCGCTGAAATCGCTTTTGACGCCGCCGTTGACCGTTCCGGTTTCAATGCGCGCCGCGTAATTTTCGGGAATCGAGAGATGAACGCCGCCGTTTCTGGTTTCGACATCGAGACCGCTGCCGCGCCAGCCGCCGCCCGACAAATTGACGTTGACGCCGCCGTTCATCGTTTTTCCTTTGACGTCGCCCGCGACATCGCTCAAACTCACGCCGCCGTTCATCGTTTGAAACTCAACATTTCCCTCGACGGCGCTGATGCCGATGCCGCCGTTATGCGCCGTTAATTTCAAGCTGGTCGCGCGCGGAACGAGAATTTCGTAGGAAACCGAC
>SXVE01000422.1 GCA_005790265.1 Acidobacteriota bacterium
CGACGTTAACGACAATCGAGGGCGGCGCGTAAAGTTCCAGCAATTGCTGGTGCAGATCGCCGAACGAAATGCGCTCAAGCAGCTGATTGTGCCCGCGCTCTTTCGTTATCAGCGCTTCGTTTGGCGCGTTTTTGGACGGCGGCGGAATCGAATCGCGAATTGCCGCAAAACTCCTGTTGGCAAATCTGTGCGAGGCTTCCGGCACCGGATAAGCGATGCGCCCCGAAGCCTGCCGGCTCTGATAGATGTGATGCTCTTTGCTGACGACCGCGTATAAATCGCTCGCGCCGTCCACCGATTCGGAATTGCCGAGAAACAGAAAACCGCCCGGCTTGAGCGCGAAATGAAACGTTTCCATCACGCGTTCCTGCGCCGTCGGATTCAGATAAATCAGCATATTGCGGCACGTTACCGCGTCGAGCCGCGAAAACGGCGGATCTTTGATGACGTTGTGATTGGCAAACAAAACCATTTCGCGCAGTTCGCGCTGAATGCGATAGCTGTTGCCTTCCTGCGTGAAAAAACGGCGCAGACGTTCGGGCGCAACGTCAGCCGCGTCGTTTAGTGTGTAAAGCCCTTCGCGCGCCGCCTGAATCGCCTGCTCGTCAATATCGGTCGCAAAAATCTGCACGTTCGGCGCGTCAATTAAACCTCTGTTTCGTTCGGCGCACAACATCGCCAGGCTATATGCTTCTTCGCCGGTCGCGCAGCCCGCCACCCAGATCCGCACCTGGTCTTCCGCTCGTTTGCCGTAGAAAATGCTCGGCAGAATATGATTTTCCAGATACTGAAAAGCGTCTTTATCGCGGAAAAAATTCGTGACCGAAATCAGCAAATCTTTGAGCAGCGCGGTCGGTTCGTCGCGATCTTTTCCCAAAAAACGGGCGTAAGCGCCGATGTCCGGCAAATCGAAAACGTTAATGCGCCGTTCGATGCGCCGCAGAATCGTCGGTCGTTTGTAATTGGAAAAATCGTGTCCGGTGCGCAGGCGCAAATGCGTGAAAATTTCCCTGAGCGCTTGCTGCGTGTTTTCCGGTCGCTGTTCGGCTTCGACGGGAATCTCGACTTTGCCGAGACTCTCCTTATAAGCGATGAGCCGCGCCGGAATTTCGCGGACGTTTAAAATCTGGTCAATCAAATCGGTCGCAATCGAATTTCTCGGCATTTCGGAAAACTCGGCTTCGCGCGGATTCTGGACAAACGCCGCGCCGCCGCGTTCCTTGATGCGCTTGATGCCCATCGAACCGTTCGCGCCCGTTCCCGACAAAATAACGGCAATCGCCCGCGCGTGATGCGATTCGGCGAGCGTGCGAAAGAAAATATCAACCGGCGCGCGACGTTCCTCGACGCTGATGTTCGGCGATACCTCGATCTCGCCGTCCGTCATTTCCAAATGCGCGTTCGGCGAGACGACGTAAATGCGATTCGGCTCGACTTTGATTTTTTCGGTGAGCTGCGTCACCGGAATTTTCGCGCTCGATTGCAGCACGCTCGCCAGTTGGCTGTCGTGGTCGGGCGAAAGATGCAGAACGACGACGTAAGCGATTCCCGAATCAGCCGGAACATTCTCGAAAAATTCTTTCAGCGCCTGAATGCCGCCCGCGCTCGCGCCGATTCCGACGACGAGAAATTCTGCGGGCAAATCCGGTTTTCCCGACAAATCATCGCCAATTTCTTTAACCGGCGTAAGCATGTTCTCGCCAATCTTTTTTTGAGATTTTGATTTTTTCATACTGCGGCGTTAGTGTATACGGATTCTGCCAAAATTCGCCGCAAAAGAAAACCTTTTATCGGGTGCGCACAAATAATCAGCCGCACTAAAGGCAACCGCCGATGGATTTTATTGATTAAAATCCAGGTTAAACATTTGTTTCAATCAACGGTTCAACTGCCGAATTGTCGCGCGCCGCGTCGAAATATTTTTCATAACAAAATATCAAAATTTTCAAGGAAAGAACCGGACGGGCAAATAACAACAGGCATTATTCAAAAGAAAATCAAAGCCGAATTTCAAGCCTTTTAATTTATTCGCGCAATAAACTTATTTTCTGCACGTCGAGCTAAAAATTGAGCGAAACAGCCGACGGTTTCGCTCAGACAGTAAATCAAAAAGAAGTTTATTGGAAATGAATCAAACAATTGGAAATGAATCAAACAAAATGAATCAACATTATGACTTCGCCGCTCCCAAAATCGAACGTTCGCGCCGCCGGAATGACGGCGCAACAAATCGGTAAATTCCCCTGCCGCAGTAAATTTGCCCGCAATAACTTTCAGCCGCGCTGTTTCATTTTTCAAAAGCGTTTTTCTTAATTTTATCTAACTGGTAAAACGCAAAAGCCGACTGTTTAATAAAAGTCGGCTTTTGCGTTTTGCGCTTTTGCATTGTTGCTGCTTAACCGGAAATTACGTCTTTGATATTTTCAATAATTCCGGAATCGCTGTCGGTCATTTGTTCTTTCTGCGCGTAACCTTCGGGCACGGGCGGCGCGAGTTTCGGTTCCTGTCCGAGCGGTTCGGCGCGGCGCAGATGAAATTCGCCATCTCCGTCGAGCGATGCGCCCTGCGTAAAGCGACCTTCGGGAACAGCCGCGCCTTCAATTCCGGTCGCGACGTAAGCGTAATTCCAGCCCTGCACTTCTTCCGACTGCGGAAAACTGTTCGGAATCGGCAGCGCGCCTTCGTAGCCGCCGAGTTCTTCGATAACGGCGAGCCATTGCTGCTGGTGCATCGGGTCTCTGGCGATTAAAAACGACAGCATATCTTTCATTCCCGCGTCGTCGGTCATTTCAAAAAGCCGGCAAGCGAGAA
>SXVE01000423.1 GCA_005790265.1 Acidobacteriota bacterium
ATAATTGTTTTTTGAGTTCAAGAAAAACTGGTTTTTGCTGTCTTGAAAGGACGAAAGATATTAACACTTTATTTTTTAATCTGACAAGCAATTTTTAAGCGGAGACCCAAACAGTTGGTTGAGAAAAATGTCGGTTTCAGTCAACGACGAAAACGGTTTAGAGAATATTGTCGAAAGTCTTCCTGATGTTGATGCGGTGAACGGTGAGATTTTCTAACAATTCATTAACAGACGATAATTTCATTCGTTCGGCGATGGTTTGCAGCGCGGTTTTGTTGGCGAGCGGAATGCGGGTCGAGCGTCCGACGGTGAGGCGGAGATTGTGATCGAGTTCCGAGAGAAATTCGTAGCCTTCGGCGAAATTGGCGTAATCTTCGCGATTCAAAACTTGTTTTTCCAACAGTTTTTCGAGCATAAACAGCGTCGAGCGTTTTTCGGTTTCGTCCGGAATGTTATCTCTGAGCTGCAAAAAGCGCATCGCAAAGTAAACGTCGAGCATTCCGCCCGCGCCGAATTTAATGTCAATCTCGCCGGACGGCGCGCGTTCGGTTTTCAGCTGTTCGAGCTGTTCGCGAATGCGTCTGGTTTCGGTTTGCAGTTGGCGGCGTCCGGCGTCCGACGATTGCAGATTGCGCGCGTTTTCGTGAATGATGCGGCGCGCGTCCGCTTCGGTTTCCCGCGCCAATCGCAGATCGCCCGCCGCGCCGCGAATTTTGACATAAGCGAGCCATTCCCAAACGGCGGCGCGCGTTTGCAGGTAATTCAAAAAAGCCGCGCGGCTCAGACTCGTCGCGCCGTTTCTGCCGTCCGGTCGAAGACGCAAATCAACGCGATACAACAAGCCTTCGCGCGTCAAACTCGACAGCGCGGCGACGAAAATTTCGACCGCGCGACTGTAAAATTCCGCGCCGCTCAAATTATCAACCGCGAGCGGTTTTTCGTCATCGTAAATCAGCAGCAAATCCAAATCCGAGCCGTAATCCATTCCTTTGCCGCCGAGCTTTCCTAAACCGAGCACGGCAAACGGGAAATCGTTGATCGCGACCGAAAAACGTCGGCTCAATTCTTTTTTCGTAATGTCGAGCGCGGCTTCGATTCCGGCTTCGGCAAGCCGCGTCTGCGCCTGTTTGGTTTGCGAGCGCGTCATTTTTCCGTAAACGTCAAACGCGGCGATTTCAAGCAGAAAACGCGCCCAAGTTCGGCGCAGCGCCGCCAATCGCGCGGCGTAATCAGGTTCGTTTTTAACCGCTGACATCATCTCAACCTGAAAATCCGAAATTTGAAAATCGCCTTCGTTCGGCGGCAAATGCTCGATCAGCGACGGATTTGCGGCAATCATCGCGGTAAAAAACGGCGAAATTTTCGACAAAATTTTGAGCGATTCGAGTTTTTTGCGATTGATTTTGAGTTTTGCTTTTTCGATTGAAAGAATCAGCTGCGCCGGTAATTTTCCCGGCGTTTCGGCGCGGCGACGATCTTCTTGCGGCTGATCGCTGATTTCCGCCTGAGCTGCGTCAAAACGAATGATATTTTTAAGTTCGTCGGCGCGCGCGTTTTTTTCGTTGGCGGCGGCAAAATCCTCGTCGTAAGCTTTCTCAGTTCCGAAAATTCCGGCGAAAATCCGGCTGACGTTGGCGGTGTGAAAGCCGAGTTTTTTCTCGAACGTTTTGACCGTTTTAAGCCGCATCTTTTTCGCCAGCAGCGCGAGTTTTTCCGTTTCGTCCGGCAGATTGTGCGTTTGCAAACCGTTTTCCATCTGCAAAATATGTTCGACGCGGCGCAGAAAATCATACGCGTCGAACAACTCGGTCAATTCGTTTTCCGTAAGCAGTTCGCGGTCGGCGAGCCGCGCGAGACTTTTCAGCGTGTGCGCGGCGCGCAGCCATTTGTCGCGACCCGCGTGCGCGAGCTGCAAAGCCTGCGCGATAAACTCAATTTCGCGGATTCCGCCGGTGCCGAGTTTGACGTCGAAATTTTTGCTTTTGGCGTTTTCAAGATTGATTTTTTCCTTTGAGCGGCGGACGTTGGCGAGCGCGTTCTCCACGGTTTCGTTCGTCTGAAAAACCGAGTTTTCGACGGCGGCGTAAAAATCGCGATACAAATTCGCGCTGCCCGCACTCGCGCGCGAACGAATCAAAACCTGGCGTTCCCACGCTTGCGCTTCGGTTTGGTAATAACGAATCGTATCTTTGACCGACAGCGCGAGCGCGCCGACTCGACCATGCGGGCGAAGGCGCAGATCAACTCGATAAGCCGCGCCTTCGCCGGTTTGCGCGCCGACGAGTTTCGTGACGGTTTCCGCCAGTTTGACGAAATATTCGCGGTTCGTTACCGCATCGCGCGCGCCTTGTCCGGATGTCGCGCCTTCCGCCGAATAAAGAAAAAGCAAATCAATATCCGACGAGTAATTCAGCTCTTTCGAGCCGAGTTTGCCGAGACTGACAATCGCGAAATCCGACGGCTTGACGCGTCCTTTCGCGTCCTGTTCGAGCGCGATGCCGTAACGATTATCGAGCTGCTGACGCGCGATGCGCAACGCGAATTCCAAAACCGCGTCAGCCAGATTCGACAGCTCTTCGGTGCTTTCCGAAACGGTCGCGAGGCGGCGCACATCGCCCAAAAAAATTCGCAAAAGCTCGCGGCGGCGAAAGCGCGCGAGCAGAACGTGCGGTTCGGTTTCCGAATTGGTCATTGCGAAACGAGCGAGCGATTCGAGCAGTTCTTCTTTATCGCGCACGACCGCGTCGCCGCGATGACGGTTGAGCCACGCGAGATATTCAGGATTTTGCAGCAGCGTCGCGGCGAGCAGCGGGCTGAATGACGCGAGCGTTAAAACGTCGGACAGCAAGCCTTCGTTTTTCAGCAATTTTTTCGCCGCCGAATGATGGCGCTCGGCGAATTGCCCGAAAAAACGACGCGCCGCTTCTTCATCGGGCAAATCTTTGAGCAGAGATTCTCTGATTTCCATAAATAAATTCGCAAAAAAACCGCATCGTCATTTTACAATGCCGTTTGCCAAACGCGCATCCGCTTCGCTTAAAATAAAAAGTGCGTGCTTTGCGTCAGCAACCGAAATATTTTCGGTAACGACGGCGAAAAAACGCTCAATTGATTTACCGATGAAAAGATACGAATTTCAGGTTAGCGCGGCGGAAAACAAATGGCGGCTCGAAGATTTTCTGCTCGAAAAGTTTCGCCATTTGAGCAAAATGTATTTGCGCGATTTGGTGCGCGACGAAAAATGCGAAGTTAACGGCAGATTTGAAAATCGCGGTTTTCGGCTGCGACCGAATGATTTCGTCGAAATCGAAATTGACGCGGCGCGCCCGATCTACTTGCAGCCGGAGCCGATTCCGCTCGAAATCGTTTACGAAGACCGCGAATTATTAATCGTCAATAAACCGGCGGAAATGCTCGTTCACCCGACGATTGCCGTGCGCACGGGAACTTTGCTCAACGCGCTCGCTTTTTACTTGAACGAGACGAAAAATGTCGGTGAAAAAATGGCAGCGAATGAACAAAGCGAAACGAATGAAGAAAGTGAGATTGCCGACGAATCGTTTGCCGCGATTGCGCCGCATATTCGCGCCGGTTTGATTCATCGTCTCGACAAACAAACGTCCGGTTTGCTCGTCGTTTCCAAAACGGCGCGCGCGCATCGCGTGCTGGCGTCGCATTTTCAGCGCAAGCTCGTCGCGAAAAGATACTTCGCCGTCGTCGAAGGCGTTGTCGAAGCGGACGAAGGCGAAATTGACGCGCCCATCGGACGTTTTGCGGAAACGCGTTTCTGGAACATCAAAGCCGACGGCAAATCTTCCATAACGCGTTTTTGGGTGCGCGAACGCCGCGCCGATTCGACTTTGATCGAACTCGAACCGGTCACCGGCAGAACGAATCAACTGCGCATTCATCTCGCGCACATCGGACATCCGATTGTCGGTGACACCAAATACGGCGGACGAGATTTCGCGCGAATGTGTCTGCATGCGTATCGTCTCGCTTTTCATCATCCGAGCGGCGGTCGGGAAATGACGTTTGAAACGGAATTGCCGATTGAGTTCGCCACCGAAAGTTTTTCCTGAACCGTCGCGCCGCTGTTTC
>SXVE01000048.1 GCA_005790265.1 Acidobacteriota bacterium
TCATTTGCCAAGTCAGCAAAGGCGTAAAAATTGATGACCAATTTCCCAAACGTGATGTAATGCGATTTGAAACCGCTTGCTCGATTGTCGGATAGACCATTTCCAAAACAACTGCGTTTACTGACAAAGTAGGTTTTGCCAGTAGAAATGCCGCGCCGCCCATCGAAACACCGATCACGCCTATTTTCTCTTTCGGCAAAACTGAATGTATGTAATCAACTGCGGCTTGAGCATCACGACTTTCGAGAAAACCGAATGTAATATTTTCCCCGACACTTTCTCCGTGTGCTTGGAAATCAAACAACAAAACAGAAAAACCTTTGCGACTCAAAAAACGCGCTCGATCAAGCATCGCTAGACGGTTTGCTCGAACACCGTGCATCAAAACTATCGCACCGACGTTTTCTTTTCCTTTCAAAAACCAACCGTAAATCGTTGCGCCTGACAGACTTTGAAACTGAACTTTTTTAGCGAGAATATCAGAAGGAGGTTCATCAATCTGCTCATTTACGGAATTACTTAATAAACCTCCGATAATCCAAACAGTCGACATTAAAACGACAATTGAAATTGCGAATAGCAGTAAAATTTTTCGTTTTAGTTTCAAAATCATTTATGTTATTTGAGCAAAACAAACTGTTTAAATAAATCGAATAATTTTATTAAGAAGTAAAGATTCCCTTGACCGCTGAAAGCCCGTGCGCTTTGCGCCACGAAGCGATGTTTCCGCAATGATGTCCTTCGTGAAAAACCAGCATTTGCAGATGATGCCCGATTGTCGGCTGCGTTCGCCGCAATGTTTCGTCGGGCATCGGCGCATCTAAAGTCTGCATTTTACGAACTGCGTCGAGCCTGAGAACATTCGTCTGCGTCAGATTTTCGATGAGAAACTTTTTTGAGTCGAAGTTTCCGAGCGCAGAATTTGAATCAGGTCCGTATTTGTCCAATAAATCGGCAAAATCGTCGGAAAGTTCGCGAACTTTGAGTAGATGCAAAAGATATGTGTCGCCCAAAAGCAAATGTCCCAAAATCCAGCTCGGCGGATTTTCTCTTGCCGCCGATTGCCGGCGCATTTGTTCATCGCTCAAATCTTCGATCAGCAATAATGTTTGTTTCCGCGCCGTTCCGAGCGACCAGATTAACGAATCGTTCATTACTTATATAATCTGCTTTAATAAAAAGCGTTTTCCGAGTAAGTTTTCAGGCAATTTCAGAATCATTCTTGGCGTTCAGAAACTTTTTCAGAAGCGCGATTTGACCGGCGTGATAAACCAGATGCTGAATCAATCCGTGCAGCAAATGGTATTTGGAATGATCGTAAATTTTTAATTTTTCGTCGAGATTTTCATTTTCCAGTTTATCAATCGCGCATTTGAGTTTTTCGTGGCTGTCTCTAAGGTTTCCGAGCGCATTTTGCCAAGCGGCTTCGCTCGGATCAGACACTTTCGGAAAATCTTCGTCGCCGGAAATCGCCGCCTGTTCGCCTTCGATTCGGCGGCGCATAATTTCTTCGGTAAACGTCAGATGCAAAACCAATTCCCAAATACTGAGCGCGTTCGGAAACAAATGAGCAACAGCTTTTTCCGCCGAAACACCGGCGAGAATTTCAGTCAGGCTGTTGCCATACCAAGCGTCGCCGCCGAAAGCGCGCTGTAATTGATCTTTTATTCTCGCCGTTTCCGTCATCTTCAGTCTGCTCTAAATCTCGCTCCAATCCAAAATCACTTTGCCGCTGTTTCCTTCCTTCATCACCTCAAAACCTTTGGCGAAATCTTTGTATGAAAAACGGTGCGTGATGACGGGCGAAATATCCAGACCGCCTTCGACGAGGACGTTCATTTGATACCACGTTTCATACATTTCGCGCCCGTAGATGCCTTTGACGGTCAGCATATTGAAGATGACGGTTTTCCAGTTGATCGAAAATTCTTCGGGCGGAATTCCCAAAAATGCGACGTTTCCGCCGTGCGTCATATTGGCGAGCATATCGCGGAATGCTGAAGAATTGCCTGACATTTCCATTCCGACATCGAAACCTTCCTTCATTCCGAGTTGTTTTTGGTAATCGGCAATAGAAATTTCCGTCACGTTAATCGCGTGTTCAATTCCCATCGAGCGCGCGAGTTCGAGGCGTTTCGGGTTAACGTCCGTAATGACGATGTGGCGCGCGCCCGCGTGTTTGGCGACCGCCGCCATAATTCCAATTGGTCCCGCGCCGGTAATCAGAACGTCTTCGCCGAAAACTTCAAACGCGAGCGCGGTGTGAACGGCATTGCCGAACGGATCGAAAATCGCTGCGACTTCCAGATCAACATTCGGATTATGTTTCCAAATATTCGTCATCGGAACGGCGATATATTCGGCAAAACCGCCGTCGGTCTGCACGCCGACACCGAGCGTGTTCGCGCATTTGAATCTGCGTCCGGCGAGGCAATTTCGGCAGCGACCGCAAACCAGATGACCTTCGACCGAAACAATATCTCCGACGAAAAAATCGCTGACGTTCGAGCCGACTTCGACGATCTCGCCGACGATTTCATGACCTAAAATTGTCGGAATTTTAATCGTCTGCTGCGCCCAAGCGTCCCAATTCCAGATGTGAACGTCCGTCCCGCAAATTCCGGTTTTCAAAACGCGAATCAAAACATCGTTGATTCCGATAGTCGGTTCGGGAACATCTTCGAGCCAAAGTCCTTCTTCGGCTTTGCTTTTGACGATTGCTTTCATAATTTTTTAAGGAGTTATAATTTCGTCGCTTATTATTTGCTACGAATAATCTTGAATTTAAGCATTCAAAAAACAAAATTTAACCGCAGATTTGCGCGGATAAACGCAGATGGAGAAGAAAGATTAAAATCATTGGTTTTTACCTGCGTTCGTCTGCGTTTATCTGCGTGTAAAAACTTTCTTTATCCAAATTCAGCCACTTTAGAGCTGCGCCGTGAAGCATCTCGGCTTTCGTTGTGTCGTCGAAATTCGATGATTCAATCAATTTTCCCGGTTCTAATTCGCCGAGCGGAAACGGGTAATCCGTGCCGAGCGCGATTCGTTCCGCGCCGATGAGTTTCACCAAATATTCGAGCATCAGCGGATCGTGAACGAGCGAATCGAGCCAGAATTTGCCCAGATATTCGCGCGGATTTATTTTATTATCGGGAAATAAATCGGGACGAACTTCAAAACCGTGTTCGATTCTGCCCAAAGTATAAGGAAACGAGCCGCCGCCGTGCGCGAAACAAATTCGCAGATTTTTTAATCGTTCCAACACGCCCGAAAATATCAAACTGCAAATCGCCCGCGAAGTTTCCGCCGGCATTCCGACGAGCCACGGCAGCCAGTATTTTGCCATATCCTTTTCGCCCATCATTTCCCACGGATGCACGAAAACCGCCATTCCGAGCGATTCGCAAGCCGCGAAAAACTCAAAAAACTCCGCGTCGCCGAGATTTTTCTGATTGACGTTTGAGCCGATCTGCACGCCGACCAAACCGATTTTTCTACATCTTTCTAATTCGTGAATCGCAAGTTTCGCGTCCTGCATCGGAACGGTTCCGAGTCCGACAAATCTTTTCGGATATTTGCCGATAATTTCAGCGATTCCGTCGTTCAAAAATTTCGACGTTTCCGCGCAATCCGCCGCTTTTGCCCAATACGAAAACATCACGGGAACGGTCGAAAGCACCTGCACGTTAACGCCGAACGAATCCGATTCTTCAATGCGCTTTTCCGCTGACCAGCAATTATCTTCGATTTCGCGAAAAAAATGTCCGTCGTCTTTGAGCATTCGGGCGCAGCACGGCTTATGATGTTCGAGCGTGATAAAACCGCCGTAACCGAATTTCTCCTTCCAACGCGGAATTTCCTTCGGCAAAACGTGCGTATGAACGTCAATTTTGAGCATCTTTTTTCTCAGCGTCTTTTTTCTTTTTCGCGTCCGAATCTTTCTTCGCTCTCATCAGCGACAAACAAAGCGTCCGCAGTTGATCAACCGTTTTCAACCGCCGCACAACCGCCGCTTCAGACATATCAACTTTCTTCATCTTCTTCGAGCCTCGCAATATCCGCCAAATCCTGCGGTCTGCCCGCTAGACGCTTCATTTTTATCAAACCTTCGCGCTACACGAAGTTTTCTTCCAAGAAAATTAACTGTTTCGCGAGTCTCCCAAACGTCTTCGACCTGCGGCGTCACCAGCAAAAGATCAAGCGAAAGAACTTCGCCGTTGTCGTTAATTTTTGAGACACGCCGAATTTCGACCGCCCTTTCCTTCAACGAAATATCCAGCCCGCGAATGTCGTAACCGTTTTCCGCGCCGACTTCGTATGCCTTTTCGAGCGACTCGGCACGAATCAAAACATCAATATCAAGCGTCGCTATGGCAAATCCGTGAATCGCCAAAGACAGTCCGCCGCA
>SXVE01000049.1 GCA_005790265.1 Acidobacteriota bacterium
CAGTTAAATTTTGCTTTTCCTTTGTCGCCGGTCAAGCGTATAATGTTTTCAGATTTCAAAAACTTTAAGTGGGAAATTTTTGCGAACGTATTTATTATTTTACCACGCAAAAACATTGCGTATTCGTTGACTAATCCTAAATTCCGCAACCGAGAATCGAAATGATGCTTTACGTTTTAATATGCCTTTCGTTGTCGCTGGCTGGCGTCGCCGGTCTGCAGTTTTTTTATATGATTTATCTCGAAAGAATTGATCACGAGCGGCAAAAACGGATTCGCGAGCTGGAAACTCATTCGCGCTATCTTTCCAAAAGATTAAAAGAAACCGAAACGCAGCTCAACGAACAAAACGAATTGCTCGACGCTTTCTACGAAGATTCTGAAGACGACGAAGAAGTCTGGGCGGATGTGATAGATGAACGATAATTAAACGACAAAAATTCAATTTTCGATTCTTTTTTAAGTTGATTTATCAAACGAATTCAACAATCGTCGCGCCGGAGTTTCCCGAAAATTCCGGCGCATTTTTGAATGATTTAACAAATTCCGTTTCGCTCAAAATCTTTCTCACCGTTTCGCGCTGCACGCCGATTCCTTTGCCGTGGATAATGCGCACGATTTGAAAGCCTTTTTTTCTCGCTTCGTCGAGGTAAACTTCAACAACCGTTTTAACGTCGCGCGGCGCAAAAGCGTGCAGATCAATCGAATCGGTAATTTCCACTTCAAACAATTCTTCATCTTCGGCAGACGAATTCATATTTTCAAATTCACTCATAAATTTCACGTTCAAAAAAGGTTAAATCACGGCGAAATCGCTGATGCGCTCAAAAGTTTTCCTGTAACAACACTAATTTTTGGATTTTATAAATGCACGTTATTTCTTCGTTTCAAACTGCGCCATATTTTCCGGCGGCGTCAAGCGAACACGATTTTTATCTTTGAAAACGACGAATCTTTTATCTTCCATCGCGCCGCTGTTATTGCGCAGCTGCACGGCGAAAGTTTTATTATCGCCCGCGCCTTCGACGCGCAACGGCAATAATCCCCAAAACGCGCCGGTGTTGCGGTAAACCGCGTAATGCTGCTGATCGTATTTGTCGTAGGCGAGCACGATGATGCCGTCAAAATCCGGCTCGACGCCGTCAATCGCTTTGACGACGTTCGAGCGCGTCAAAATCACCCAACTTCCCGGCGTCGCCGATTTGACCGTGTCGCGCGACGCGGATTTATCAGCCGCATCGTTATCGAGCCGATGCCACGCGACGAATTTTTTATCGTTTTCCTGATAAAAAAGAATGTCGTTCGGCACTTGCAATTCGACTTGTCTGCCGAAAAGCCAACCGGCGGGCGCGGGCGAAACGGATTTGTCGAGCCGCACCTGATACCAAATGTCGTATTTTTCGTCGAGTTTTTCCGGCTCGTTCGCTTCTTTTGCCGCCTCGATTTCCGCGTTTTTAGATTTGCTCGCCGGTTTCTGTTCGCCTTTCGATGCGTCGTCAACATCCGCCGCGTCCTGCGCTTTCTGCACGAATTTCCAGCCCATTACTTCAAAATTTGAACCGTTGGCGAGCTTAAACAGCAGATTTTCGGTTTTCATATCCGGCGCGAGACGCAGATTTGAAGCGGCGCGCAGTTGTCCGGCTGCCTGCGGCGGAAAATCCTTGTAATCAGCCGCGAGTTTTTGCGATTTTTCGAGTAGTTCGCTGGTAATAACGTTTTGCGTTTCGATCCAGCCTTCGGTTTTGTCTTCGTCTCCGGCGCGAACGCGATACCAACGGACTTTTTCAAACTCCATTTCTTCGAGCACTTCGAGTTTGTCGCCGCGTTTCACTTCGAGCAGATCGGCGGCAACGACGGCGTAAGAGCTGCGAATTTGCGCCGTGTTGGCAATGACGGTCGCCGTTTCGCTCAAACCGACCAAACTCGTCACGTTGTCATACGCTTCGCCGATCATTGTGCACGAAGTATTTGAAAAGCCGATGGCGAAAAAAGCGATCAGCGTCAGCAATTTTGTTTTGAAACTATTGATTTTCATTTTGAACTTTCCGAAGTTTGCGCCAGTTATTATACCCCAATCTGTCGAGTAAATCTTTTTGCCGCCCGTTCGGTTTTTCTTTCGCTTTCAATTTGGTTTGGAAATTTTCCTCAACCGATTCGATGCCGATTGTTTCCAGCGTCGTTCGCCAGTCAATCGCGCGGGCATTTTTGACGTAATTTTCCGTGATCGGTCGCAGCTCTTCGCGCGATTCCAAAATCTGCAAAATCGCGGTGTTTCCATCTTGGCGCGGCGCAGGCAATTTGTGTTTTTGGTAAATTTCCCGAAAAACATCGGACAGAGAATTTTTCCCTTTTGATTTTTGCAGAATGAGCGCGTCGCACAAAAAAGCGACGAGCATTCCGCGCGCGTAAATTTGCGTGTTCGCGCCGTTCCAACGATTTTTTGAGGCTTCGATAAGAGAGATTTTGCGGCTCTGCAAATTATCAATCGTGTGCGCGCGAGCCAGCGTATCGAGAAAATCTTCAAATCTGAGCCGGTTGACGGTTACGCCGACGCGCAGCGATTGATAAAGCGCGAAACCTTCGTAAAACCAATCGTAATTGCCCGAAAAATTCAAACGACTCGGCATCCACAAATGAAAAATTTCGTGCCGCAATTGTTCGTGCAGTCTTTGCAGCGACTGCGTTTTAAACGGCATTTCGGCGGAAAAAATCGTTACATTTGAGCCGCGCGTTTCCGCTTCCCAGCGCCCGTGCGATTGGGCGGATGAAAATTTGCTCAAATAAATCAGCGCTTTTTGATTCGGTTCAGCGCCGAAAAGATTTTTGTAAAAAGCGTAGATTTCTTCCGCCATCGCAAACGCTTCGGCATCGGAAAATTGCCGTTCGCCAAAAATGAGGAATTTTACTTGGTCGCCCGAAATATCAATTTCCTTTTCTCGCCAATTTTTTCCGATGTAAAAAACGGCTTTTTCAACGTCGGCAATTTCAAAAACGCGTTCGCTGATTTTTTTTTCATTAGAAACGATTTTCCAATCGGACGGCAGCTCAAACGTAATTTTTAAGGTTTCTCGATTATCATTTTCGACAACATTAATCGGCAGCAAATCGCCGAGCATCAAAATTCCCTGCTCGCCGTCAATAAATGAAACGTGCGCTTTCGCGCTTTCATTTTTCGGCGCAGCGGCGTTGATTTGATAACTCCATTCGCTGAAGTTGCTTTCCGCCAGATATTCTCCGCTCGAAAGTTTTCGGTAATCAATTTTTGACGCGCGCTCATCAAATAAGGCGACTTGAGAAATGCGTTCGGCTAAATTTTCGATGCCCGCATAGTTTTGCAAAAACGAAAAGTTGCGCTCTTTCTGCCGCACGTCAGCTGAAATATTTCTGCCTCGAACTTCGATAGTTGAAGGCGCGAGCGTTGTGATTTTTACTGTCGCTTCAATCGTTTCGGCGAGAATATTTAACGGAAAAAACAGCAGGCAAGCGAAAAAGAAAAAGGCGGCGAAATAAATCCTGTTTAGTTTTGACATACAAATAAAAGCCGAACTAAAATAACAGTTTGTTCGTTATCGTTTCAGGCACCCGAAATCTTTAGGATAAATAATTTTATGAGCCTTATCAAAATCGTTGTATATACGGTGGCTTTTTTGCTCAGCTTGTTGTTTTTAGGACGCTTTTTTTTCTAAAAAACAACAGTTTGACGGCGAATCTTTTTTTAAATCCTGTTTTCAGCAGATGGATGCAGCTTGTTTTACGTTTACGATTCAAACAATTTTCCTTGATACATTAGCGGTCATTTATGACCGCTATTTTATTTTTATGCCGAATAACATTACGGCTGACACCAATTTTTGTTTCATTACCAAAGTAAATTTTACACCGACATATTTATTTTTTAATTTATGAGCGAACTTAAAAAAATCGAACGCGCGTTAATCAGCGTTTCGGACAAAACGGGAATTGTCGAATTTGCCGCCGCGCTGGCAAAATTCGGCGCGGAAATAATTTCGACCGGCGGAACGGCGAAAACGCTGCGCGAAAATAATATAAAAGTAACCGAAGTAGCGGAAATCACCGGCTTTCCCGAAATGATGGACGGACGCGTGAAAACTCTGCATC
>SXVE01000424.1 GCA_005790265.1 Acidobacteriota bacterium
CGTTTACGTTATTGTTGCGTTTACTGATATTACGGCGGGAACTTTCGTGTCCGGCGACGAAGCGCTGCAAGGCGCAACCGCGTTTAATCCGGGCGGAGCGGTCGCCTTTGCGAGTATCGCATATTTGATTTTGTCGATCATTTTGGGTTTGGTCGAAAGATTTTTGAAACCGCCGCTTTGGTTATCCACGATTATTTTCGTGCCCGCGACGTTCGCGCTTTCCTACGTCGGCACGATGTTTTCCAACGTTTTCGTGCTCGGACATCAAAGCTGGTCGGTTTTGATTTTGCTTTACTGCGTTGTCGCGTCGCTCGTTCCAGTTTGGGCGCTTTTGCAACCACGCGGGTATTTGGGCGGATTCGTGCTTTACGCGGCGATTGCCGTCGGCGTCATCGGCGTCTTTTTCGGCGGCTACGAAATCGCGCAGCCCGCTTTCAAATCGTTCGACGCGGGCGGCATCAGCGGAATGCTGTTTCCGTTTTTGTTCGTCACGATTGCCTGCGGCGCGTGTTCCGGTTTTCACGGGCTTGTTTGTTCGGGCACGACTTCCAAACAAATTGACAAGGAAAGTCACACGAAACACGTCGGTTACGGCGCGATGCTCGCCGAAGGTTTCGTCGCGTTTATCGCGCTCGTGACCGTGATGATCGTCGCCAGCGAAGCGGCGAAAGGCGTTTCGCCCGGCAAAATTTACGGTAACGGCATCGGCAATTTTCTGACGCTCATTATCGGCGAAAAAAATCTGCCGTTCGCGATTACGTTCGGCGCAATGGCGTTTTCGACGTTCGTTTTCGACACTTTAGACGTTTCGCTGCGGCTCGGACGCTACATCATTCAGGAACTTTTCGGCTTAAAAGGCAGATTCGGCGCGATTGTCGGAACTTTGGCAACCGTCGCGCTGCCGCTTTTGATGACATTCATCGCCAAATCCGGTTCATATCTCGATTTTTGGACGCTGTTCGGCGCATCAAATCAATTGCTCGCCGCGCTAACTCTTTTATCAATCACAGTTTGGCTTTATCAGGCGCGCAAACGAATCGCGTTTACGCTGCTTCCGATGCTGTTCGTTCTGGCGATTACGTTCTGGGCTTTGACGAGTATGATCGTCGGAAACTTTCGCGCGTCAAACGGCTTCGACGTCAAATTAATCAACGGCATCGCGTGTTCGGCGCTGATTTTACTGGCGATTTATTTGGTTGTGACGGCATTTTTGAAAGTTAGAACCGAGAATAGAAAAAACGAATTAACTGTTGAGAACGTCTAACCGAAATATTTAAGTAAAAATGTCTGATTACGAAGAAAACATCGAAGCCGAAGAAGTTATCAGCCCAGCCGAAGCCAGTTTTGAGCGTTGGCGCAACCGCGCCGGATTTTTCCTCGCGCCGCTCGCGTTTTTAATCGTTTATTTCGCGCCGCTGAACTTAAAACCCGAAGCGCACAGTTTGGCGGCGGTGATTTCCGTCATTATTATTTTGTGGATTTGCGAAAGTCTGCCGATGCCGATTACGGCTTTAATCGGCGCGGCGATGTGCGTTTTGCTCAAAGTCGCCGACGCGAAAACGGTTTTCGCGCCGTTCGCCGATCCGCTGATGTTTTTGTTTATCGGCTCGTTTATTCTGGCGCGCGCGATTTTTCTGCACGATTTAGACAAGCGTTTCGCGTTCGGCGTGCTTTCGTTAAAAGTCATCGGCGCGCGTCCGTCGCGGATTTTATTTGCGTTCGGCGCGGTGACGGCGTTTATTTCCGCGTGGATTTCCAACACGGCGACGACCGCGATGATGTTCGCCATCGGAATGAGCATCATCACGTTTTTAATTCGGCAGGAAAAAGAAACCGGCGTCAAAATCAACCGCAATTACGCGACGGCGATGATGCTGATCACATCGTTTTCGGCGTCAATCGGCGGACTCGCCACGCCAATCGGAACGCCGCCGAACGTCATCGGTTTGGGATTTATTCGCCAACTTTTGGGCGCGGAAATTTCGTTTTTCAAATGGATGATGATCGGCGTTCCGGTCGTCGTCGTGCTGTATCTGTTTCTTTATTTTTATTTGAATTATCTCGCGCCCGCCGGAGTCAAAGAAATTGAAGGCGCGGCGGAAATGATCGAGCGCGAGAAAACAAAACTCGGCGCGTGGACGCGCGCGCAAAAATCAACCGTTTTCGCGTTCGGCGTCGCAATTTCTCTCTGGATTTTTTCCGGTTTAATCGCGCTCGTCGCCGGCGATCAATCGGAGATTTATAAAGCGATCAACTCGCGGTTGCCCGAAGCCGTCGGCGCGATTGCGGGCGCGGTTTTATTGTTTTTGCTGCCGGGAAATAAAAAAGGCGAAAAAGCGATTACGTGGGCGGAAGCGGTGAAAATTGATTGGGGCGTCGTGCTGCTTTACGGCGGCGGTTTCGCGCTCGGCGTTTTGTCATTTCAAACCGGGCTTGCCGAAGCAATCGGCGTCAGTTTGACCGGACTTTTGCCGCTCAGCGGCGAATTCGGTCTGCTCGCCGCGTCGGTTATCGTCGCCGTTTTAATTAGTGAGACGACTTCAAACACGGCATCGGCGAATATGGTCGTTCCGGTCGTCATCGCGATTGCGCGAGCGCAAGGCGCTGATCCGCTGATTCCGGCGCTCGGCGCAACATTCGGCGCGTCGCTCGGATTTATGCTGCCCGTTTCGACGCCGTGCAACGCGATTGTTTACGGTTCGGGTTATATTCCCTTAATGAAAATGGTGCGTTACGGAGTTTTATTAGACGTTTTCGGCGCGATTGTCATTATCGTAATGCTCAGTTTGCTCGCGCCGTTTTTGCGGTAAATATTTCGTTGAAACATTTAATTTTTCGGCTTAATTTTATCTTCGAGCCATTCGGTTAAATCGTCAACCCATTCAATATGAACGGGTTTGCCGCGCCAGGCTTTAATGGCAAAAACCAACATTATAATCATCGTCGCCAACTGAAAAATTCCGTTGCCGATATTCGCCAAATCGGTAATGTTTCCGATGCCGCCCAAAATCGCGCTGACCAGCAGAATCGCCAGATGCGCCGCCAACCCTTGCGCGGCGTGAAAACGCACTTTCGTCTCCGATTTCGGCACAATGAAAAGAATAATCAAGCTCGCCACCATCCCGACATACCACGGAATATACGGCAGCGCCGTCAAAATATTTTCCGGCAAACCGATTTTATCAACTTTGCGCGACGAAGATTTGTTCATTCCCGCCAGATTCGCCGTTTTGTAATTGAAATTCGCCGGAACATTCTGCCCGCTGAACGGCGCTTGATATTGATTAAAATCCTGATCCGTAAACCGTTTCGTCTGCTCTTCGGTCACCGACGCGCGCGGAAACTCAGCAGTTTCGTAACTGTTTTTCGGCAAAGCAACGGTTTCGGCTTCCCTTTGAACTCTTTCGGGAAACGTCGGATCAAGCGGATTTGTATCGAATTTTTTCTTTGCCATTATGGTTTGATTTTACGACAATGCAGAAAATTTAGTTCAGGAAATTTCGTTCAATCTTTTTTCAAGATATTTTTCCAGATTTGAAGCAAACCAATTGCGGCTGTCTGTTTCGTGCTCCCAAATAAAAATGTCGCTTCTATTAATTTTATCTTCAAGAACTATAAAAGCATACAAATCGCCGTTTGCTTCCTCACCAAAAAACAAAAGATTATCAAACGGCATATAAAGCTCTTTAAATTCCTCATCGTTACGAAAAGATAAATTTTGATCTAAAATTTTTTTCGCTGACCAGACGATGTTGAATCCGTAATCATCAGTTATACCATTGGTTTTATTCAATAAACCTGTTAATTCTGATGGAAAAGTTACGTTAAGTTTTTCTTGAGTTTCTGCCAATTCCAAGTCAGAAACAGAATTATTAAAATTAAACTGTCTTTCGAAACTTGCCAGTAACTTTTCCATTAATTTATTCAACAGTTTTGATTCCCAATTCCTTCAACTGCGTGTCGTCAACTTCGCCCGGCGAATCCATCATTAAATCCTGCGCCGACGCGGTTTTCGGGAACGCCATCACGTCGCGGATGTTTTCCGTTCCGCACAAGATCATACACGTTCGTTCGATTCCGGCAGCGAATCCGCCGTGCGGAGGCGTGCCGAATTCGAGCGCGTCAAGGAAAAATCCGAATCGCGCGCGCGCGACTTCCGGCGCGAGTCCGAGCGCTTTGAAATTGAGTGCCTGAATTTCTTTTTGGTGAATACGAATCGAGCCGCCCGCGCATTCGTAGCCGTTAATTACTGCGTCATAAGCC
>SXVE01000050.1 GCA_005790265.1 Acidobacteriota bacterium
AATCAAAGACATTGCGAAACAAATAAAACGGGCGAAAGATTTGAGCAAACCGATTATCTGGGGAATCGGCGGACACGTCATTAAAACAGGATTAGCGCCGGTGCTGATTGATTTGATGATGCAGGGATTTGTGACGGCAATCGCTTGCAACGGCTCGGTTTTGGTTCACGATACGGAAATTGCTCTGGTTGGATTTACCTCTGAAGACGTAGACGCAACTTTGGGAAAAGGCGATTTCGGTGCGGCGCAGGAAACGGGAGATTTGCTTAATCGCGCCGCCGTCAACGGGCAGAATGATTCGCTCGGACTCGGCGAAGCGATGGGCAGAGAAGTTATACGAAGTAAACCAATTTATGCTGCATCATCAATTTTGTGTGAAACTTATGAGAACAAAATCCCGGTTACCGCGCATTTAACAATTGGCGCCGACATCGGGCATTTTCATTCGATGTGTAACGGCGCGGCTTTAGGCGCAACATCGCACACAGATTTCAAACTTTTTTGTTCGATTGTGAGCGAGTTGAATGGCGGCGGCGTGTATATCAACGTCGGCTCGGCAGTAACTATGCCCGAAATATTTTTGAAAGCTGTAACCGTCGTGAGAAATCTCGGTTTTGAATTGCAGGATTTTACCACCGCAAATTTCGATTTTATTCAGCACTATCGTCCGCTGACCAACGTTGTGCGGCGTCCGACAGCAAACGGAGCCGGGCGTGGATACTCGATTACCGGACACCACGAATTAATGATCCCATTGCTAGCCGCGATGATTCTATGCGATTAAAACTCAAAAAAACGAGAAAGGCGATTGTCATCGAACAATCGCCTTTCTCGTTTTTTTATAGGAGCCGAAAATGTTTAGAAATTCTTAGCGGTAAATATGTTCGCCGCGATAGTTTTTCCACTCGTTTTCAAAATAATCAGCGTCTTCCTGACTACGCGGTTTCACTCCGACAACTGCGCCGCCGTTGCGGATACCTTCATCATAAAGCGCCGCTCTTTCTTCCGGAATACCTGAACCGATCAAAGCGCCGATTAATCCGCCGCCCAGTCCACCGGCACCGGCACCAGCAAGTGCTGCCGCAATCGGACCGGCAACGACTAAACCTAAACCCGGAAGTAAGACGTTTGTGCCGATTGCGGCAATGCCGCCGATGATTGCGCCAAGCGTTCCGCCAATTGCTGAACCGGCACCTGCGCCTTCCATTGCTTTGGAGCCTAAAGCCGAATCATCACCGTCAGCAAACCAACTGTCGCGAGTCGAATCAGCCATCATCAAATTGACGTCATCGTCATTATAGCCGCGCTCTCTCAAGGATGAATACGCTCTTTCTGTGCTGTCACGATCTCTGAACATACCTGTCAGCATTCCGCTGTTTCCGGTTGATGAGCCGTAAGTGCTTGAACCAAGAACATCGTTGTTTTCTTGACGCGCGTTACCGAATGCGTTTTGCGTTTCGCCTTCGCGCTCGAGGCTTCTATCGCCGGATAATTCTCCAGCAGTATCTTTGATGCTGCCCACTGCTCTATCTTTTAATCCACCTACTTCATCTTTAATTGTTCCGTCGTTATTCATAACAAATATTCCTCCCGAAGTTTTTAACTTATATTTATTAGCTTATTAGCTTGATTGCGCTAAACGCAACGAATATGCCAAAGCTGCTAATCTGTTAATTTACAAAGGTTTACCTATATAATTGAGTGAGAAAAGAAATTGTTTGCAGGTAAAATTAATCGTTGTTTGTTTGGAATCGGAACGTTAATTATTTTATTTGTCTGTAATCGTTACACATTTCACAAATCATAAATCAGCGCGTTTACCTGAATAACTTAATGCAGGTTGTAAAATAATTTGATTTTTCCTAACCAAATAACCGTCGAAGTTGTTTTAACTGAGTTGAGATTAATAAAAACTTGAAAGACGCGTTCATTCGGGGTTTTGACCGACAAACTCTGCTAATCTTCCCAAAACTTTTTGCGAAATTTATCTTCGTTCCAAAAATTTTTATAAAGATTTACGCTCGGCTGATTTTGACTTCCGAGTATAACGGCAACGGCGTCGTACCGAAAAGGAAAGGTGCGCAGATTGAATATTTTTCGGTAAACGCGCGCGGTGCGAATTATTTGGCGCTGTTTCTTTAAATCTATTGCGGAAAGCGGCGAAGCGTAAAAATCGGATACGCGCGTTTTGACTTCGATAAAACAAACGATATTTTCGTCGAGCGCAATCAAATCAATTTCGCCGGAAATCTGAACGCCTTTCCGGTTGCGACCGATTGGAACTTTAAAGTTGGACGCAATCAACCTGAAACCGTTTTGTTCGAGAAAAACGGCGGCTAGTTCTTCGCCGCGCCGACCGACGAAACTTGTCTTTGACTCAAGCGAATGGTTATCCTGAATATCAAGCGAGAGAATTTCAGCCATTTTTATAAAAATTACGAAGACTTTATGATTGTGAAAAAAATATACCAATTGTCAGCCGTTGCGATGCTTTTAGGTTTAACCGTTTCCGCCGGTATTTGTCAAAATGCGCCGGTAGCGAAAGAAAATAATCAAACAGCCGCCAAAACACAAAGCGCCAAACCATTGCCGAAAATTGAACATTACACTGCACCGCAAACTTTTCAAATAAAACCGGAGAATTTGCCGAAACCGTTTGCGACCGAAAGCGCGCGGCGAAATTCAAAAGTTGTTGAGCAACCGGCGGATGCGACGTTTAAACTGCCAAAAGGTTTTCAAGTAAATGTATACGCCGAAGGCGATTTTCGTTATCCGCGCTGGATGGCGCTTGCTCCGAACGGCGACGTTTTTGTCGCCGATTCGCGCGCTAACTCGATCATCGTTTTGCGCGACAACAACAAAGACGGAGCGGCGGACGAGCGGTTTGTTTTTGCTGACAATCTGGCGCAGCCGTTCGGAATGGCATTTAACAAAGATTGGTTTTACGTCGCTAACACCGATTCGGTCGTACGCTACAAATACAAAAAAGGTCAGACGAAAGCCGACGGCGCGCCGGAAAAACTGATTGAATTGACGCGCGGCGGTTACAATCAGCACTGGACGCGCAATCTGATTTTTTCGCCGGACGGCACAAAACTTTACGTGTCCATCGGCTCGGAAACGAACGCCGAAGTCGAATCGGACGAGCGCCGCGCCGCTATTTCGGTTTACGATCCGGACGGAAAAAACCATCGAATTTTCGCGTCCGGTTTGCGCAATCCGATTGGGCTCGCTTTCAACCCGCGCAACGGACAGCTCTGGACGGCGGTCAACGAACGCGACGGTTTGGGCGATGATCTCGTACCGGATTACGTGACGAGCGTACGGGAAAACGGATTTTACGGTTTTCCGTTTGCCTATATCGGACAAAATGAAGAGCCGCGCCGCAAAGGTGAAAATCCCGAATTGGTCGGTAAATCAATTGTTCCGGATGTGCTGGTAACATCGCATTCGGCGGCGCTCGGCATCGCTTTTTACGACGGGAAAATGTTTCCGAAAGATTATCAAGGCGATGCTTTCGTCGCGCTGCACGGCTCGTGGAATCGGCAAAAATTGACCGGTTATAAAATTATTCGAGTGCGATTTAAGGACGGAAAAGTCGTCGGCAACGGTTATGAAGATTTCCTTTCCGGCTGGCTGCCGAACGAAACGTCGAACGAAGTTTGGGGCAGACCGGTCGGTTTGCTGGTCAACTCGGACGGCTCGCTGCTCATCGCCGACGACGGCGCGAGAAAAATCTGGCGTGTCAGTTACAAAAAATAGAAAATGATTTCAGTAAAAAGCGGCGCGATTGATTTGTTGCCGCTTTTCTTAATTGCTCGGACAATTTTTGATTGCCGAGAAATGGCAATTAATTCTAAATAAACGAAAAAGTCGCGTCTTATAATTGACCTGATCAAGATAAAGACGTGCGCCTTTTTTAGACGGTAAGGTTTTTGGTTTATAATATTTGAATTACCGTTATGGCACCATTAAAAATCGTACTTTATCCCGAACCGGTTTTGACGACGCTCGGCAAACCGGTCGGCGAAGAAGAATTCGGCGAAAATTTGCAAACGCTGATCGAAGATATGTTTGATACGATGTATCAGGCAAACGGCGTCGGTTTAGCCGCGCCGCAAGTCGGCATTTCCAAACGAATCTTCGTGATGGACGTCTCGCTCGAAGACGACAAATCAAATAAATTTGCGATGATTAACCCGGAAATAATCGTACAGGAAGGCGAACAATTCGGCGACGAAGGCTGCCTGTCGTTTCCCGGAATTTACACGAAAATTCGCCGCGAAGCCCGAACCGTCGTTCGTTTCCAGGATGTTTTCGGCATAACGCAGGAACTCGACTGCACCGATTTATCGGCGCGCTGCGTTCTCCACGAAACCGACCACTGTGACGGAATCGTTTTTCTCGACCGAATGACGATGCTGAAACGCGAATTGGCGAAGAGAAAAATAAAAAAATTGCAGAATACCGGCAAATGGGAATAGAATTTTCGCGCGAAAAGTAAAAATCAGAAAAAAGGATTGAGATGACTATTATGCAAACACAAAAAAGTTTAGACGAATTTAGAAACGAACCGTTCACCGACTTTTCCATTGCGGAAAATAAACAGGCGATGGAATCCGCGATTGAGAAAGTGCGCGGCGAATTGGGGCGCGAATATCCGCTAATTATTAACGGCGAAGAATTTACGTCGGAGCACAAGTTTGAAAGCATCAATCCGGCGGAGAAAAATCAGGTTGTCGGAATTTTTGCTGACGCCGACGCACACGCCGAAAGTTTGGTTGATAAAGCCATCGAAGCGGCGACCGATTCGTTCAAACTGTGGCGTAATGTTTCCGCCGAAGAACGCGCCGAATATCTTTTCAAAGCCGCCGCGATTATTCGCGACCGCAAACATTATTTTTCCGCGTGGATGATTTTTGAAACCGGAAAAACGTGGTCGGAAGCTGACGGCGACACGGCGGAAGCGATTGACTTTCTCGAATTTTACGGTCGCGAAATGCTGCGCTGGGCGGGAAATCAGCCGACCACGCCGTATGAAGGCGAGGATAATCGTTTCACATATATTCCGCTCGGCGTCGGCGCAATTATTCCGCCGTGGAATTTTCCGCTTGCCATTATGGTTGGAATGACGATGGCGGCGGTCGTGACGGGAAATACAACGGTTTTGAAGCCGTCGCCGGACGCGCCGACGATTGCTTACAAATTTATGGAAGTCTTGAAAGAAATCGGACTTCCCGCCGGAGTCGTCAATTTTCTGCCGAGCGCCGGAGTAAAAGTCGGCGAGCAAATGGTCGCGCATCCGAAAACGCGTTTTATTTCGTTTACCGGATCGAAAAAAGTCGGTCTGCACATTTACGAAGAAGCGGCGAAAACCAGGGAAAATCAGCGCTGGATGAAGCGCGTCGTCGCGGAAATGGGCGGCAAAGACGCGATTGTTGTTGCCGAAGACGCCGATTTGGATTCGGCGGCGGCGGGAATCGTTTCGGCGGCGTTCGGTTTCCAAGGTCAGAAATGTTCGGCGTGTTCGCGTTTGATTGTTGACGAAAAAGTTCACGCACCGCTGATGGAAAGAATCGTCGCGCTGACGAAAACCTTAAAAATCGGACTGCCGACCGAAGCCGACACGAATATGACGGCGGTCATCAATCAAAAATCGTTTGATAATGCGACGGCGATGATCAAAAAAGGCGTTGACGAAGGCGGCAAAGTTGTCGTCGGCGGCGGCGGCGACGCGTCAAACGGTTTTTACGTCGAACCGACGATTATTGACGACGTTCAGCCGCAGTCCACCATCGAGCAGGAAGAAATTTTCGCGCCCGTTCTCGCCGTTATCAAAGCAAAAGATTTCGATCACGCGCTCGAAATCGCTAACGATACGGTTTACGGTTTGACCGGCGCGGTTTATTCGACTTCGCAGGGAAATCTGGAAAAAGCGCGGCGCGAATTTCAGGTTGGCAATCTTTATTTAAATAGAAAATGCACCGGCGCGCTCGTCGGCGTTCATCCGTTCGGCGGCTTTAATATGAGCGGAACCGACTCGAAAGCGGGCGGACGCGAATATCTTTTACAATTTATGCAGGGCAAATCCGTTTCGCAGAAAATCTGATTTTATGACAATACTTTGGCAAACAAAATTTTTCGTCTCGCTGCTGATTTTAGGTTCGGCGGCGAGCGCTTTCGGACAAAGAAACACGCGTAATAAACCGGCGGCGCAAGCAAATCCGGTTGTGTTCGCCGTTCTCGATGACGGCAAAACAATCGAACCGATTGGTGCAATCAGCAGAGGCAAACTCGCGGCGGCAAGCGGCGGCGACGGCGACGAAAAATCGCTCGTGAATTTTTCGCGCAGTTTTTACCAGCCGAAAACCGTTTACAGTTTAATTTTCGGTGCGGCGAAAAACGGAACGGTCACCGTCCAAAGCTCGAATCCGAAAGCCGAGTGTTCAAAAAGCGCGGCGACGGTGACGACCGTTTCGGCGAAAGCGAAACTGAAAAACTTGGTGATGGGACTGGCGACCAATCAAACGGTCGGCGCCAGCGCATCGGGCGTTCGGCGTTTGCCGACGCCCGCCGAACGCGCCGAAATCGAAACGCTGGTGCGCGCCGAATTCGCCAAACAAGGCGTTTCCGCCGATGTGATCAAAGCGATGAAGTATCACAATTTGACCGCGCTCGATATAGACAATGACAAAACCCCGGAATTCGTCGGCACGTTTTGGGCGGAAAATTCGGCAAGCGAGCAGAATCAATTATTTTTTATCGCCGATAAAGCGAAAAACGGAAAATACGCGTTCGGCTACAGCGAATACGAAAAAGTAACGCCCGAACAGGTGATGAGCGGCGAATTAAAAGATTTGGCGGGCGGCATCGGTCACGAGCTTTTACTCGACGCGCTCGATTATAACGGCGACGGAGCGGCGGAAATTTTTACGGTCGGAATGGCGTTTGAGGGTTACAACTATTACGTTTACAGCCGCCAGAACGGAAAATGGACGCGCGTTTACGAAACTTACAATTATCACTGCGCGTTTTAAAATCGCGAGAAATTTTTGAAAGTAAAAAGGCGCGGGTTTTACGCTCGCGTCTTTTTTCATTATGATTAACGTTTCGCCGAAAAGGGCGCAAATTTATGAAAATCGTTTTTATGGGAACGCCGCAGGCGGCGGTTGCCAGTCTGGAAAGAATCATCAAAGACGGTCACGAAATCGTCGCGGTTTACACGCAGCCCGACCGACCGGCGGGACGCGGCAATAAATTAGCCGCGCCGCCGATCAAAGAGTTCGCCGCCAAACTCGATTTGCCGATTTTTCAACCGACGAAAATCAAAACGCCCGACGCGCTCGAACTTTTCAAATCGCACGCAGCCGATGTCGCCGTCGTCGTCGCTTACGGCAGAATTTTGCCGAAAAGTTTTCTCGAAGCGTTCCCGAAAGGCGCGATCAACGTCCATTTTTCGCTGTTGCCGAAATATCGCGGCGCCGCGCCGGTCAACTGGGCGATTGTCAACGGCGAAACAAAAACCGGCGTGACGACGATGCAGATGGACGAAGGTTTAGACACGGGCGCAATTCTTCTGCAAAGGGAAGCGGCAATTGATAAAGATGAAACGGCAATTGAATTGATGGAAAAACTAGCCGTTCTCGGCGCGGATTTGCTGTCGGAAACGCTCGCGATGATAAACGAATTAACTGCGCAAACGCAAAATGACGATGAGGCGACGCTCGCGCCGATTATGCACAAAGAAGATGGAAGAATTGATTGGAGTAAACCCGCGACGGAAATCAGCAACCAGATTCGCGGATTTCAGCCGTTTCCGACGAGCTATGCAAAATATCAGGATAAAAAATTAACAGTTTGGCGAGCAGCGCCCGTAATTATTGAAAATTTAACAGCGGGACGCGGCGCGATCATCGAGGCAAAAGGCGACAAACTTTTTGTCGCGTGCGGCAATCAAACGGTTTTGCAAATTGAAGAACTGCAATCGGAAGGAAAAAAAAGAATGCCGACGCGCGATTTTTTGAACGGCGTGAAATTCCGAACCGGCGAAAAATTAGATTAAAAACTTCAAATTAAAACTTACAAGAAAAATGTCCGAACTCGCGTATCAAATCATCACTTTTTACGAATTCAAGCGGCTGGAAAATCTGCCGGAACTCAAAGCGCGTTTGAAATCCGCGATGGACGAACTTTCGATCAAAGGCACGATTATTATTGCCGAAGAAGGTTTTAATTCGACTGTTTCGGGACTGATCGCCGACATCGAAAAGTTTATCGCAGTTCTCGAAAAAGAATTGGCGACCCAGCTGAAATACAAATCTTCTTTTCACGAGGAACGTCCGTTTTTGAAGGCGAAAGTGCGGATTAAAAACGAGATAGTATCGCTGCGGCAAGCGGTTGAAATCGAAAAGGGAATCGGCACGCACGCGAAACCGGCGGATTGGAATCGGATAATTTCCGACGAAAACACGATTATTCTCGACACACGCAACGATTACGAAGTCGAAGTCGGGACTTTTCGCGGCGCGATTAATCCGAAAATCGAAAAATTCAGCGACCTGCCCGATTACGTTCGCAAAAACTTTAATCCGCAGGAAAACAGACGGTTTGCGATGTTCTGCACCGGCGGAATTCGCTGCGAGAAATTTGCGCCGCTAATGAAAGAAATGGGTTTTGAAGAGGTTTATCAGCTCGAAGGCGGAATTTTGAAATACCTCGAAGAAACGCCGGAAAACGAGAGTTTGTGGGAAGGCGAATGTTTCGTTTTTGACGACCGAATCACGGTTGATAACAATTTAATGCCGGGAAAAACCGCTGATGCGCGTCCGCTTTCGGTCAATCCGCCGCAAAAGAAAAACGCTGCAAATCCGGCGCAAAACGAAACGAAAAAACGATAAAAAACGAATGAAAATTGCGCCCGCCAGAATCGCCGCGTACGAAATTCTCTCGAAAATCGAAGCGGAAAAAGCGTTTTCGTCGGCACTTTTGCCGATTTACGAAGAAAAGCTCGACGCGAAAGATCGGGCGTTATGTCACGAATTGACGCTCGGCGTTTTGCGCAAACAGATTCGTCTTGACCGGATCATCGAAAAACTCTCGAACGGCAAAAAAATTGATGCGGCGATCAGAATAATTTTGCGTATCGCGCTTTATCAATTGATTTACCTCGACAAA
>SXVE01000425.1 GCA_005790265.1 Acidobacteriota bacterium
GGCGGCGGGCGTTATGACGGGTTGATTGGAATGTTCGGGAAAGAGCAAATTCCGGCGTGCGGGTTTAGTTTGGGACTCGAAAGGATTCTTGTCGTGATGAACGAGCGCGGAATGTTTCCCAAGGAACTCGATGCGAACGCGGCGGATGTGGTTGTGACGGTTTGGAACGAAGATGCGGCGGGTGAATCGCTCAAATTGGCGAGCGAATTGCGCAAAAGCGGTTTGCACGTGCTCGTTTACCCGGAAGCCGACAAGCTTGGGAAACAATTCAAATACGCCGCGCAGATCAACGCTTCGTTTGTCTGCGTCGTCGGCGACACCGAACTCGCCGAACACACTGTTACACTCAAAGATTTGCGCTCCGGCGAACAAAAAACCGTCGCCCGCGCCGACATCGCCGCGCATTTGCGATCAAAAATCACTGAAATCATAAAATAATCAACTCTTGCACAACGCAAAAAAGCCGGTTCGGACGAAACGAATCGGCTTTTGCAGCATTTGAACGCTTTTTGCGCGAAAAAATTCGCCATTGCACGAAAAAAATGTTCAATGATTGAATTAAAATGCCCGCTGATTGAAATAAAATGCCTGCTGATTGAAATGAAATCGCCAATGATTGAAGTAAAATCGTCAATGATTGAAAAAAATCGCCAATGATTGAAGTGAAATTGCCTTTGCAAAGAAAAAAATCGCCAATGATCGGTTTTAAATGCCCATCGCACGAAAAAAATCGCCGTCGCACGAAAAAAATTGCCATTGTACAACTTCAAATGCCCGCTGCACGAAAAAATTCGCCGCTGATTCACTTTAAATCGCCGCTGAACGAGATGAAATTGCCTTTGAATCAAACAAATTGATTACTGAATCAAGTAAAACCAACGTTGAATTAATTTAATCCGCTCTGAATCAAATGAAACGATTGTTGCATTGTGATAAATCGCTTGTTAATTGAATGAAACACGTGTTGTTTGAAAAAGAAATGCGCACGAACGGCGTGAATATTCGCTGTTTGAGATTAAAGCAAACACGGAAAGATTGAAACAACGAAAAAAGAAAAAAGGCTGTCGGGTTTTGCGCCGGACAGCCTTTTTCTTTCTGCATTGTTACCGCCGTTTAATAAACGGTCGAATCGCTTGTTTCGACGTTGCGGCTCGCATTATATGTATAGCCGTTCGCCGCGAGATTGGTCACGGTAATTGTGAACGTGCCGCGTTTTTTGCTTACATCCGAATTAAAGACAATCTGACCGCTGGCATTGGTTGTGCCGGTTTCGGTGTCGCTTGCGAGACCGCTCCAGCGCGCTGTCACGGTCACATTCGGACGAACCGCGCCGTTTGCATCGCGAACGGTAATCACCGCGCGTCCCGATGCACTGCGATTGGCGATGGTGGTTGACATTGCGATGCTGCCAACGAAAATATCAATCGCCGGTGCCGCCCGAACCGTGATTGCGATGCTGCTCGAAGCGGTTGCGCCGCGATTATCGCTGACTGTTAAAGTCGCCGTATAATTTCCCGCCGTCGAATAAGTATAAGACGGATTAGCGACGTTCGCTGTCGCGCCGTTGCCGAAGTTCCACGCGTAAGAAGCAATCGTTCCGTCGGCGTCAGTCGAGTTTGAACCGGTAAAATTAATCGCCAGCGGCGCGAAACCATTGGTTGTGCTTGCCGAAGCAACCGCCGTCGGAGCCTGATTCGCCGGTGCGGTCGCCGAAATGACGACGCTGCTCGTGCCGATTAGTCCCGAATTGTCGGTGACGGTCAATGTCGCGGTAAAATTCCCCGCTGAATTGTAAACGTGAACCGGATTCGGCTCGGTCGAATTCGTTCCGTCGCCGAAATTCCACGCGTACGAAACGATTGTGCCGTCTGCGTCATTTGAATTAACACTTGAGAACTGAACGGTGAGCGGCGTCGTGCCCGAAGTAACGTTTGCCGTTGCCGTCGCGGTCGGCGTTTGGTTGCCGCTCGCCGTTAACGCGCCGTTAAAGCTGTATTGTCCGATGCTCGCGTAATCCGAATAGCCGGTCGTCGCCGCATCTCCCGCGCCGACGCCGTCAATTTTAAGATAATAAACGCCCGCCGCGAGATTCGCCGTCAAGCTCGACGCTAATCCTGCCGGATTCGCTTCCGCCAGAATGTTTCCCTGCGCGTCCGTGATTTGCGCGAGAATATCGAGGTTTCCGCCGCGCGGCGCCGGACTTAAATTAAAAGTAACGCTGCCCGCGCCGGTTGAAAATTGGAAAACATCAACGTCCGAGCGCGTTGTGATAATGCCCGACGCGCTAACATTCGTACCGCTCAAAACGGTTGCCGATGAAACCGTGTTGCTGTGATCGTCAGTGTTAATCGGCAGTCCGTAATTCTGAATTACCGCCAAATCGTCCTGCAATTGATTCGCGCCCGCGTATTCGCCTTTGCTCCACTGCGAAACGGGTTTGTAATAACCGACGCCCATAATCGGCGCCCAATCGCCCTGACCTTGATAATAGCCGGTCGTTGTTCCGTCGGCGTTGGTTTTTCCGTCGTGGCTCAAACCGAAATTGTGACCGACTTCGTGCGAAGCCGCTTCAGCGATGTTTTTTTCGTTGTTGCCCAAACCTGAACTCATCACGAAAGCCGGTTGGTATCTGGTGCCGACGTAATTGAAAACGCCGACGTAAGCGACGCCGCCGATGCTGCTGCCGGTGAAGTTGGTCGGGCTGATGACGGCGCGCGTGCCGTATTGCAAATCGCTCGAAGTCGCGCGGTAAATCGCCGCGTCGCCGGGATCTTCGGTCGTTACGTCAACATCGAAAGCGGCGTAATCTTCGGCGACTCTCTGCCAGATATACTGAATCGCGTCCTGTTCCTGCGCGTTAAATGTCGCCGAATCGCCGTCAATTGAAAACGGCGCGGAAGTGATCGGCGCTCCGCTTGAATAACTCGTATTCCACTGCGTATTCGATGTCACGTGTCCATCAAAATCAAGGTAAATCACGCGGCTCGAACCGGGTCGGCTGTGCAGTTTGAAAGTTTGATCGTAAGCGTAAGGCGCGGCGGCTTCGACGGTCGGCGCGGCGCTGTCGTAATTTTGAGTTTCTTCAACCGGATCGTCAACGTAAAACAGATTGTCCGCTTCGTCAACAAAAAGCGTGCGGTCTTCTAAAAACAATCGGCGCAAATTTTTTGCCGATTTGCCGTAACGCACCGCGACTGTCGGCAAGCGTTCCGCGAGTTTGTTGATCGCTTCCTGACCGCGAGCGCGTTTTTTCTGCGAATCAACATTGTCTTGAGCGGAAACGCCGACGATGCCGATGAAAGCTGATAAAAAGAGAACAGCGAAAGACTTGAACACGTTTTTGTTAGTGAAAAGCATCATAAGATACGGAATTCTCCTAAAAATATATTAAAAAGTTGATTTTTAACTGCTGAATTGCTGAAAAAACTGGGGAACGGCGAATAATCCGCCGTAAATTTGCGCTGAATCGAAAAAGAAAAGCTGTTTAATGTAAATTACCGATGCGGCGAAAGTTTTGCGTAAAACTTTTGTCCGGCAAACCGAATACCGATTAATTTCTCAACGGCTTTATAATCTAAAAAAGGGGTTGTATAAATGATTACGTTGGCTAGATTCGCTGTTTTAATCAGAGGTTGCCAAAAATTTTAAGGACGGATGATTTTATGGAAAAGGTTTTACAAAATTTTCTCGACGAAGCGATTGACGTTTTCAAGAGTTATAAAAATCTCGCCGACAAAGCGATTGCGCAAATCAGCGAAGAGGAATTTTTCAAGACGATTGACGCTGAAGCCAATTCGATTGCCGTCATCGTCAAACATCTCGGCGGAAATCTGCGCTCGCGCTGGACTGATTTTTTAACGACCGACGGCGAAAAAGCTGACCGCAATCGCGATGCGGAATTTGTCGCCGAAAGCGACACGCGCGCCAGTATTTTGGAGAATTGGGAAAACGGCTGGCGAATTTTACTCGATACGCTCGAATCGCTCGCGCCCGAAGATTTAGCGAAAATCGTACAGATTCGCGGCGAAGATTTTACCGTTCTCAAAGCAGTCACGCGCGCCTCGACGCACGCGGCGTATCACATCGGACAAATCGCGCTGCTCGCCAAACATTTTCGCGGCGAAAACTGGGAAACTTTGAGCATCCCGAAAAATAAATCGGCGCAGTTTAACGAATATTTGGCGAAAAAAGAAGACAAAGGCAATTATCTGGAAGCGGCGCAGGAATTTGCCGAAAAAAAATAAATTGCTTTTTTCGCATCGTTGCGCGGCAACTTTTCGAGCAGTTCAAAACTCATAAAATCAGCGGTCAATCCGCCAAAGCGAAAATCACCTGAAAAACTCAGTATGCCTAAAATTTTCTTTTCCACTAAATTTTCGTGCTCTGCTCTCGCGCTGATTATTTTCGCGGCGGCGAATTTGAACGCGCAAACTGATGACCGGATCAATGCGCTCTTGCTGAAAAAAGAGTTAGCGCAAGTCATTAAAGAAACGGAAAATTCGTCGGCGAACGATTTGCCTTCGCTGCTGCGGCGTTTGGATTTGTATTACCGCATCGTGGACAGCGCCAAAATAATTTCCACCGTCAGACAAATAACCGAAACGGTAAAAACCGATGAGGATCGTTACCGAGCTGCCGAATCGGTGAAATACGCGATCAACAACGAGTATTTCAAAGACGCCGCGACGTGGCGGCTTTATTTGCAGAAAATCAATTACGACGGCACGATTTATGAAAAATTCGCCGAATCGTGCCGCGCCGAACCGATTGTTTGCGGCGCGCACGATTTCGACGAATGGCTGGCGCGAAAAACTTCCGCCGCGCGCAACGAAAGCGAATCGAGTTACTATCAATGGCTCGAACGACGCATAAACTGGCGCGAAAAAGTCGGTTTTGACAACGCGGAAATTTTCGCCGGTTTCGCCGCCGACGTGCGCGAAAATCCCGGCGATCCGGCAGCGGCGAAACGTTACGCGCGTTATTTTCGGCAGCCGGAGGAAATCGCCTGGCTCGCGGAAATTTTCGCTTCGCCGCACGCTTATGATTCTTACAGTCTCGGCAAAACAATCGTCGGCAGCGTCAATTATTCGCCGCACAATGAAGCTCAGAAACGACAAATTCTGTACAGCGCCGCGCTGCTTCTGCAAAAATCCCTGCGCATTCCTTTCAGCGAAAAAGATAAGGAATTAATCAATTCGTATGTTTTCAGTTATGCGTCAATGCCGCCGCGCATCGGAAATTACGAAAAACAACTGCGTTACTGGACGAAAACAGAACTCGCCGAGGTTTTCCGCCGCATTGAAGAGCCGCAAAATGCGCAGCCGATTGTCGAAGAACTCGCGCGGCTCGACACGAGCGATATTATGCCGGGAAACGCCGCGTATTTGGCGGGCGCGGTGCAGATGGCGTCGGGCGCGCGTGTCGTCGAATCGAAAATTCTCGCCGATCAGAGCGAGCGGCAAAATTCTTATGAATATTGGAACGAGCGCATCAGCTATTACACCGGAAGAGAAGAACCGGAACGCGTTATTGACGCTTATCGTCAGGCTCTGGCGACGATTCCGTTCGACTTAAACGATGAGCAATCACGAGGCAGACGGGTATTTCTCATTCGCCGATTCGCCGATTTCGCCGATGAAAAGTTCGGATATTATGCGAATCGGACCGGCGAAATGACCGACGAAGAAAAACTCAAAGCCGCGCGCTGGAAAGAGACGGAGTATTTTTTGCGCGGCGAATTCGAGACGAGAAAATCGAATATTGATTACGCCTCCGAGCTGTTTAAAATTTTCCGCGACGAGAATTTCACGCGACTGTGCGACGAGATTATCAGCCGTTACGCGAATTTTCTCGCCGCGTCCGCCAAAATTATCTGGCTGAGTCCGCACAAGGATTTGCTTTATTATTTTTTGCAGAGCGAAACCGCTTCACAATCGCAAAAAACGGCGGTGATGAACGAACTGCGGAAAATCGCCGAAAGCAGCAATGCGCTGACGGCGTGGACGTTCGGCGAAATGCTTCTTAATGCCGACCGCGCAGGCGTTTATGCCGCGCGCATTACAGCGATTTTGCTAAAAAATCTCAACGTCATCGAGAAAAATCCGAACCTGATAAAAATCTTGGCTGTGAAAGAAGGTGAAGATGAAGATTACGATCCGGCAAACTTAAAGAGGAAATACCGCGAAATTCTGTTCAGCGCATATCTGGCGGCGAACGACTGGAAATCGGCGGAAAAACTGATTTTGAATGCGGATTATAATCCGTCGCTTAATTATTTACTTTGGCGGCTGGCGGAAAACGCGGCGAAAAACGCGGCGGCGAGTGAAGTCGTGCGAATCTGGAAATTAAAAGCGAGTTTGAATCGGCGCGATTTGGAAAATCTTGAGTTTCTGGCGAAAAATAATATCGTCAAAGAAAATTTGCGCGAATTTTACCGGCAGATGAAAATAAGTGAACCTTTTTCGCCGATTCCCGACATCGCGCTGCAAAAATTAAAGTAGAAATGAACGGAAGAGGAGAGTAGATTTCCGCCCAAATATTTGTTTGCCGCAATGCTTTTTAGTAACGACCGACGCGAACGCGGCTGACGAGCTGGGTTCTGGTCGTGCCGTTCGGACGATAAACGACGCGGTAGGTTTCGCGGTAAATGACTCGTCCGCGGCGAACGTTGCGCGTATATGTGCGAACGGCGCGGCGGTTAATTCGGCGATTATTGCGTCCGAGCTGGATATTAATCTGCGGTGCGGCGATGCTGTTTGCCGCTAACGTCGCTGTCGTGGTCGCGCTGCCGGTTTTCGCTTCGACCGACGGCACAAATGCGATTGCCGAAAGCGTTAAAATTGATAATGATAAAAGTTTTTTCATTGTATTTCTCCCTTTGTTCAATTTTTATTTGAGCTGAATCGGAACTTATCAAAATCGAGCGGTTCCGTTGTCAGGCTCGCAATTTAAGACGCGAAAAATATCTTTGCGGTTGAATAAATGTTTGTAAATTAATGTAAAGAGCCGCCTTGCGTGCGTTGCCATCCGTTTCAAAAACCGCTTTCGGTCAATAAATAAAACGGCGCGGCGCGCTTGTTTTGGAATATGTTCGACCGATTGTGATAATCTGAAATCCTAATTTATGAAAGGAATTTCCATTCTCGGTTCAACCGGTTCTATCGGATGCAACACCTTAAAAACGCTTGAACATCTCGGCAATTTTCGCGTCGTCGCGCTCGGCGCGGGAAGAAATATGTCAAAATTTGCCGACCAAATTGAGCAGTTTAAGCCGTTGCTCGTTTCGGTCGAAACCGAAGAATGCGCCGAAACGCTCGCGCGCGAACTTTCGGCGCGCAACACGAAAGCGCCGCACATCGAAATCGGCGAAAAAGGTTTGATCGCCGTGGCAACGGATGAAGCGGCGGAAACGGTTGTTTCGGCGACGGTCGGCGCGGTCGGTCTCGTGCCGACGCTGCGTGCCATCGAAGCTGGAAAACGAATCGCGCTGGCGAACAAAGAAACGCTCGTGATGGCGGGCGCGCTGATGACGGAAACCGCCGAAAAATGCGGCGCAGAGATTTTGCCGGTTGATTCGGAACACAACGCCGTTCATCAATGTCTACGCGGCGAATCGAAACGCGAAGTCAAACGCCTGATTTTAACCGCTTCGGGCGGACCTTTTCGGACGAAAACAAAAGAAGAAATCGAAAACGCGACGATCACGGAAGCCTTAAATCATCCGAATTGGAAAATGGGCGACAAAATCACGATTGATTCGGCGACTTTGATGAACAAAGGCTTGGAAGTGATCGAAGCGCGCTGGCTGTTCGGTTTCGGCGCGGACGACATTTCGGTCGTCGTTCACCCGCAGTCAATCGTGCATTCGATGATCGAAATGATTGACGGCTCGATTATCGCGCAGCTCGGCGTAACCGATATGAAGCACGCGATTCAGTATGCGCTGACGTTTCCCGAACGCGCGCGCGGCTGTCTCGAACCGCTCGATTTTCGCAAAATCGCGCAGCTCACGTTTGAAGAACCGGATTTGGAGAAATTTCGCTGTCTCGCGCTCGCGTACAAAGCCTTAAAAATCGGCGGAACGATGCCCGCCGCGCTCAACGCCGCGAACGAGATCGCCGTGCAAGCGTTTCTGGACGGCGAAATCAGGCTTTCGGAAATTCCGAAAATTATTGAAGCAGTGATTGATGAACACGAAACGCAGGAAGCGGCAAATCTCGAAGTTATTCTGCAAGCCGATGAATGGGCGCGAAAAACCGCATTAGCCGGATTGAAAAAAACCTTTTCGGCAAATTAAAATAAAGCGTTTTTCGAGCAGCGATGCCCGAATCGTCATCAAAGCGTTCCGCCATTCTGCTAAAAACTGCTAAACTGCAATAGAAAAGTTCTGCGCTCGCCGCAGACAATTTTGATGACAACTCGTTTGCTCCAATCTGTTTCTAAACAGACAATTATTTTGAAAAGGATCTAAAAACCAATGCCCGATTTTTTAATAGTAATTTTAGCCGTCATATTCGTTCTCGGAATTGCCATCAACATCCACGAATTTGGACATTTTATCGTTGCGAAAATGTTCGGAATGCGCGTCGAAGCCTACTCGTTTTTCGGACTCGGTCCGCGCATTTGGGGTTATAAAGTCGGACACACCGATTATCGTATTTCCGCGATTCCGCTCGGCGCGTACGTTAAATTGTACGGCGACGAAGCGACCGCCGCGCTTGAAGGCGGCGAATCGGACGGCGAGCGCGTTCCCGATTCCGAGCTTTACGAACTGCGTCCGCGCTGGCAGAAATTTCTCGTAATGATCGGCGGACCGTTTATGAATATTATGCTGGCGCTGGCGATTCCGTTCGGCGCGGCATTGATTAACGGCGTTCCGGCAATGCCTTCGCCGGTCGTGGCAAACGTTAAAGCGGGCGGCGCGGCGGAAGCGGCGGGCGTCAAAGTCGGCGACCGAATCATCGCGTTTGAAGGCGTTGAAAATCCGACGTGGGACAGAATCAGGAACGATTCGATAGTTTTAGCCGAAAAACAGGTTCCGATTATCGTCGAACGCGACGGCAAAAGAATTGATTTGAACATTACTCCGACCAAAACAGAGATTCAGGGCAACACGATTGGCTCGCTGGATTTTGAACCGACGGAAATGGTCGTTTTAACGCCTCAGCCTGATTCGCCCGCCGCGCTCGCCGGAATTCAAAAAGGCGACAAAGCGATTTCGATTAACGGAACAACCGTCAGCAGTACTGACAGTTTCAGAGAATTGGTGCAAGCCAATAAGGATGCGCCCATTAAGCTCGCCGTCGTGCGCAATAACGAAGTTAAAGAATTAACCGTGCAGGCAAAAATCGGTGAAGACGGACGCGCGATTATCGGCACGGCAATCAGCAATCAAAGTTTGGACAAAGAAAAAGCGACGATCGGACAAGCCGCCGCTTTTGCCGTCAATTCAAATCTGGAAATTATTCGGATGACCGGAAAAGTTTTCGGACAGATGTTTGCCGGTGAACGCTCGCCGAAAGACGCGGGATTAGCCGGACCAATCGGCATCGTGCAATTGATCGCGCAAATCGTTCGCGAAGCCGGATTCGCCGGTTTGGTTTCGATTCTGGCGCTGATCAGCTTAAACTTGGGCGTTTTCAATCTTCTGCCGATTCCGCTGCTCGACGGCGGACAAATTATGGTTCTCGGCATCGAAAAATTCCTGAGTTTCTTCGGCAAAACGCTTTCAATGGCGATCAAAGAAAAAATTCAGCTCGTCGGTTTGGCAGTGATTCTGTTGTTGATGGTGACGACAATTTTCTTCGACGTTTCCCGGCTTTTCGGAAAATAAGTTTGAATTTAATATTTGATTAACAGGATAAACGGAATAATTTTTGATAATATTCTTGTTTATCCTGTTAGTTTTTTAAATCGGGAAAAATTAAATGAAAAGAGAATCGAAAGCAGTAAAAGTCAGAAATATCCAAATCGGCGGCGGCGCGCCCGTATCCATTCAGTCAATGACGAAAACGGACACGACCGACGTTGACGGCACGATTAAACAAATCGAGGAAATGCAGAAAGCCGGCTGCGAAATCGTTCGCATCGCCGTTCCCGACGATGACGCGGCGGCGGCGCTCGTCAAAATCCGCAAACTAACGGACGTTCCGATTGTCGCCGACATTCATTTTCACTACAAATTGGCATTAAAAGCGCTCGACGCCGGAATTGATAAGCTGCGGCTTAATCCGGGAAACATCGGCTCGATTGACCGCGTGCGCGAAGTCGTGCGCGCGACCGAAGCGAAAGGCGTGCCGATTCGCATCGGCGTCAACGGCGGCTCGCTCGAAAAAGATTTGCTGCAAAAATACGGCACGGCGACGCCCGAAGCAATGGTCGAATCGGGAATGCGCCACGTGCGAATTCTCGAAGATTTGAACTTTGACAATATCGTTATTTCCCTCAAAGCATCGGACGTAAATCGAATGGTTGAAGCGTATCGTTTGATGGCGACGAAAGTTAATTACCCGCTTCACCTCGGCGTGACCGAAGCCGGAACGCCGTTTGGCGGAACGATTAAATCGGCGATGGGTTTGGGAATTCTTTTGCACGAAGGCATCGGCGATACGATTCGCGTGTCTCTAGCGGCGGAACCGCACGAAGAAGTGCGCGTCGGTTGGGAAATTTTGAAATCTCTTGAATTAAGAAAACGCGGCGTGACGGTCGTGGCGTGCCCGACTTGCGGCAGATTGGACGTTGATAATTTTGTCGAAATCGTCACCGAAGTCGAACGCAGATTAGCTCACGTCGAAGAACCACTGCATTTATCAATAATGGGCTGCGCCGTCAACGGTCCGGGCGAAGCGCACGATTCGCAGCTCGGAATTACGTTCGGTCGCCAAGTCGGAATGATTTTCAAAGACGGCGTGCCGATGCGCAAAGTCGCGGGCGCGGATATTGTCGAGGAATTCGTCAAAGAAGTCGAAATTTTGCGGCAGGAAGGCAAAAACGCCAAATCAATTGCGGAAGTAAAACCGCTCGTCCAAATCACATAAATTTTATCGCGTTAAAATCAAGGATATAAAATATTGAGCGGGTAAAACGGCAGATTTCTAAGAACGGCGAAAATAATCGCCAACGCCAGAAACCCGTATAAAAACTGCGGGCGAAAAACTTTAAAAGAAAGTCCACGTCCGCGTATCGCCAACAAAAAAAGCGAAACGAAAAAATATCCGAGAACAAAAGCAAAAACCGGCAAAAGCGCGTTGTAATCGAGCGCCGTGAGTAAATCGCCGTGAAAAAGCGCGTGAAAGCCACGCGTCAAACCGCAGCCCGGACACGCCAAGCCGGTCATCGCATAAAGCGGACAAACCGGAAAAAACCCAACGTTTGACGGATTAAAATACCACACAAAACCGGCTCCGACCGTTCCCAAAACAAGCGCCGCCGCCGCTGATATTCTCGCGGCGGCGCTCGTTTCGGCAACTGCATTTTCTTTCAAAATCATTAATTTCTAAACAATTTATTAAGCAGACCGCCAATTTGCTGACGCTCTTCGGGCGTTCTTGTTTTCGATTCTAAAATTGCCAGAATTTTATTGGCGTATGCCAAGTATTCAGGAGCAACGTCGCCGGGCGCGCTGCTGATTTGCTGACGCACGCCGTCAACAAACGCGGGTTGCTCGCTCGGATTGCGCGGATTGGAAAATGCCCGACCGAGCGCGACGCCGAGATTAAATTCCCACGCCGCTTTCGGGTCGCTTCCGAGGCGACTTTGAACCGAAGAAGTCAAATTTTGCACAATGGAAACTTGCTCGGCGCTCGCTTCCGCCGGAATATCGGTGGATCGCACGATTAATAATTTTTTGGTTGTCACATCGTCGCCGGTTTTCATCACGATGTCCTTATTATTCTCCTCGGATTTAATACCTCCGCCCGCACTTCCTGCAACCATAGGAGCAGAAAGTTTGTTGGCTCCGGCGAATTTACCAAGCTGTTCGAGTTGCCCACGCTCACTCGCCCATTCTGTCGGAATTTTCTTATCCAAAATGTTCAAGCTAAACGTATTAACATTGGCAAACTTTTCAAAACTCGCCAAATCGTAGCCGACTTTCGCCCAGTTTTCGGCGACCGCCGGACCGACAAAATTGTAAAC
>SXVE01000051.1 GCA_005790265.1 Acidobacteriota bacterium
CCGTTTTGAAATACGAGCGTTTCGCCCAGGATGCGCGGTCGCCGACGATGTATAAACGCTTTTGGGCGCGGCTGACGGCGACGTTCAACAGATTCGGTTTTGATGCCGCCCAGTTTCGCGCTCCGCCGTTTTCGGAATTGCCGCCCAAAACCAAAATCACGACTTTAGCTTGTTTGCCTTGCGTCGTGTGAACCGTGCCGGCGTTTTTTCTCTGCTCGGTGTAAATTCCGTATTTTCTTCCCAAGATGCGGAGTTTTTCGGCGGCGTGAGCGAACGGCGAAATGAGATAGATGTCGTCGGGTTTAACGCCGTCGGCGATTAGATTTTTGATTAAATTTTCGGCTTCGATTCCTTCAGCTGGAATCCAGTTTCCTTCGGACTTCGCATTTTGGATGTCGAGCCAGCAGCTCGCCGGAAGCGCACAGTCGTCAGCAAAGCCTTTCAACCCATCAACCATTAATCCGTCGTAAGCGATTTCGTTGGCAATCGAAAACATTGGATTCAAGCATCGGCGATGAACGCGCAAGGGCGAGCCGACCCAAACTCGATTGCTTTCCTTGCCGACGTAAGTGCCGAGATTATTCGCGCGGTCAGCCAGTTCCTGCACCGAAGTATTGCCCGGCAGCCAAGTGTCGGAAACGCGGAATTTATCGGCGAGAGTTTTTTGCATCGTGCGCGGCATCGTGACAATCGGCTCAAGCTGCAACGGATCGCCGACGACGATTGAGCGACGGCTGCGCCAGATTGCGCCGACCGCCGCCTGCGGCACGGCTTGTCCGGCTTCGTCTATCAAAAGCCAGCCGATTTCCTCGCGCTTCAAATTGCCGAACAGCTTGTCGAACGAGGCGAACGTCGTTGAAACGACCGGAATGACTAGATGAAAAGTCGCCCAAACGTCGCTCGCGCCGCGCATCGTTTCACGAAGCCGCACGCGACCTTTCAGATAATCCACGAAAGCGTTGAGGTTCTTTTTGATGATCGCGGCGTTGACGTAAATAAACGCTTTGTGCAGCCGCAAAGCGGCGGCGAAAACTTTGGTTCGCGCCGTCGTCCACTCTTCATCCGACCAGGGCGCGGACAGTTCGCGTTTTTCTTCTGCATCCTTGCCGAACCATTCTTCAAGCGATAAAAAATGTTCGCCCAAACGAATTTGAGCCTGTTTCAAGTTGTGATTAATGTTTTCGATTCGACGGGAAACGGTTTCGTGCAGTTTATCAATTTCATCAATCTTTCGGGCAATCTCGGCGCGATTATTTCTGATTTTTCGTAAGTCATATTCTGCGTCCGAAATGCGGTCAATCTGTTGCGCTAAATCTTTGGCGAGCGCGGAATTTTCTTCTCGCCATCTGCGACCGAACAAGGGAATTATGATGAACCACCACGGACGTTCCCGGTCGTGCTTTTCTTTTTCTCGTGAGAGTTCGGCTTCGGCGCGTTTCAGATTATTAAGATTGTCTTCCGTGTTCTGTTTGATGGTTTCGATTTGTTCTAATTTCGCTTGAAGAATTTGTTTCTCCTGCGGCAATGCACGAAGTTTTTCGAGCAATTTTATGCGCTCGATAATTTGCTCGTGCAGGGCTGCACGTTCGTCGCGCAATCTTTTTTCATCGGCAACGGCGGCGCGAAAATCGGCAACCGCCTTTTGCCATTTTTCTTGAGAAAATTCGGGCGAAGTTTTTTCGGAATTCAATTCGCGCTGAATGCTGATTTCGTCAAACCAGAATCTTTCACCGAAGTCGCTTCTATTTTTCGAGTTACCGAGCTTGGCGGCGGTCAATCCCCAAGCCGGTTCGCCCGGAAAATCTTTCTTCGGGTCGCGCGTCAAATTCGTCGCCACGTCGGAAAAATACTCGCATTCGTCAAGCCATTCGGCGGCGAACTCCTTTAACGCCGGAATTTCAAGCGAGATGTTTTCGACCGCGCCGTTGTTGCTCGACGCGACGACGATGCCGAAATTTTTCAGTTCTTCTTTGATCGCTTGAACGTCGTGTGTAAAAGGTTTGTGCGCGTCGTCGCGCTCCCATTTCGCTCCGCCTTTGAAAAATGCGCGTTGCGGATTTTGAAAGTCCGCTAGTATCTCGGCTCTGGCGACGATGACGGCGGCGATCAGATCGCGCAGCAGGGTCGTTTTGCCCGTGCCGGGCGGTCCGTTGACGGCGAATAATCCGGCATCGCTCGCCAGCTTTTGCCAAGCGGAGTTGACCGCGATTTGCTGGCTGAAAGCGAGCGGGCGCGAAACTTTTTCAGCCCAGCGACCGGCTGGAAAAAGCGCGGGCGAAAGCTGCGCGAAAGCCGCCCCGCGCGTGCGGCGCAAATCAATGCGCTTGATTTGCGTTAAATCGGCTTCGCTCGTCAAATAGCTTTTCAAACCCGCGCCGCAGTTTCCGGTTTCGAGCGCGTTGGCGACGCGCCCCAAATCTTTGTAGAAAAAACTGTTCAGAAAATCGTTCGTGTCATCGCCGCTCGACGAAGATTTTCGTGCGTTGAACCGTTTAATGCGAAACTCAAACGGTTCTTCGACGAGTTTTTCAATTTTCAGAGCGCGGCAAATTTTTCGCGTTTCTTCAATTAAATCGGCGAAGGTGAGAACGGGTGATTCAATTTCTTCGTTGTCTGTCGTATCGTCGCCGGCTTCGGCGGCTCGTCGTCG
>SXVE01000426.1 GCA_005790265.1 Acidobacteriota bacterium
AATCGAATCGAACGGCTGATCAATCAGCTCGAACCCGACGCGGTAGATTTCCGCCAAATCCTTGGAGAATCTTTTGTAACCGTCACTCTCATCCGGCGCGATCTTGGCGATTTGCGCCAGCAAAGTTTCGCGGTCGTCGTTGTAGTGAAACACAGTGCCGTCCGACCAGCGAATATTGTAGAAAGGATCAATCTTGACGAGTTTGACGTAATCTTCCGTTTTCTTGCCCGCAATGGTAAACAGCTCGTCAATCAGCCACGGCGCGGTGATAATCGTCGGACCGCCGTCGAATGTAAAACCGTCCTGCTCGTAAACATACGCGCGTCCGCCGAGTTTGTCGCGTTTTTCGATGATCGTCACATCGTGTCCCTGCGCCTGAAGCCGAACCGCCGCCGCGAGTCCGCCAAATCCCGAACCGATAACCGTTATTTTCATTTGTTTTAATTATACCGAAAAACCGCTCAAACCGACCACACGGCAAAATAAAAAATCGCTGACGACAATCGCAGATGGGGTAAAAACAGCGCGCTTTATCAAAGAATAAGCTGCGTCGCTGCCGCCGAACGTCGTTTGAGTCTGACCAGAAAACGAATTCTCTGCGCCGTTTCCGTCAAATAAAACATCAACATTCCAAAAAGCGAACGGCGACGGTAAAGCTCAACCATTGCCGCTCGCTTTTAACGGCGAAACAAGCAACCTTTGACCGAAACTCAATCAGCAATGGAAAAGTTTGGGCGGCGAACAAAAAAGATTTTGCGAATTTTATAATTAAGGCTATTCTATCAATGCAGTAACATAAATCAAATCAGTCTTTATACCGAAAATATGGCTCAATACAATAATGTAATGGCGGTGATTTTAGGCGGCGGCGCGGGTTCGCGCCTTTTTCCTTTGACGGTCGAGCGGTCGAAACCGGCGGTTCCGCTCGGCGGCAAATATCGTTTGATTGATGTGCCGATTTCCAACTGCATTAACTCGGCAATTACGCAGATTTTCGTGCTGACGCAGTATAATTCGGCGTCGCTTAACCGGCATATCGCCCGAACTTATCGCTTTTCGTCATTCTCGACCGGATTTGTCGAAGTGCTTGCCGCCGAACAGACGAAAGACAGCCCGGAATGGTTTCAGGGAACGGCGGACGCAGTGCGGCAGATGCTGCGTCATTTGCGCGATTGGCGGGTTGATACGCTTTTGATTTTGTCCGGCGACCATCTTTACCGAATGGATTACCGGGAATTCTTAAAACGGCATTTCGAGACGAACGCCGACGTGACGATTTCGGTGATTCCGTGCCGGGCGAACGAGGCGGAAGAATTCGGTCTGCTCAAAACGGACGAAGCGGGCAAGATTACCGAATTCGCGGAGAAGCCGAAAGGCGATGCGCTCGAACAGATGCGTGTTGACACGACGCAGTTCGGCTTAACGGCGGAACAGTCAATCGAACGCCCGTTCCTGGCGTCAATGGGAATTTACGTTTTCAATTACGCGCGGCTGATTGAATTGCTTCGCGAAGACGATTCGTGGGTGGATTTCGGGCGCGAGATTATTCCGTCGGCAATCGAAAAGCTGAACGTGCAGGCGCATCTTTTCAAGGATTACTGGGAAGACATCGGAACGATCCGCGCGTTTTATCAGGCGAATCTCGATCTCGCGTCGCCGCTGCCGCAATTTAACTTTTTCGATACCGAAGCGCCGATTTACACGCGTTCGCGCTATCTGCCGCCGTCGAAAATTCACGGCTGCGATATTGATAATTCGATGGTCAGCGAAGGATGTATCCTCAATGGCGTTTACGCCCGAAATTCGATTATCGGATTGAGAAGCCGCATTGATAAAGGCACGCGCATCGAAAATTCGATTATTATGGGCACCGATTTTTTTGAATCAATCGAAGAAATCAAGAAAAACATCAGCGCCGGAATCCCGAACATCGGCATCGGCGAAAACTGTCTGATTTCCCGCGCCATCATTGACAAAAACACGCGCATCGGCAAAAACGTCCGCCTCTTAAATCGCGCCGGAGTGGAAAACAAAGACGGCGAAAACGGCTGTTACTACATCCGCGAAGGCATCATCATCATCCCCAAAACCGCAGTGATCGCCGACGGTACGGAAATATAAGAAGAAGAAAAAAAGGGAAAACGAAAGTATTATTTGCACTTTCGGCGGTAAACGAAAAGCATTCACAAGATTACTTTGTGAATGCTTTTTATGTCCCGCCTTCCTGACTTTTCGCTTCTCTATTGCTATCTCATTTTAGTTTTTACTGACAACATAGCTATCTCGCGCGCGGACGGCGACGTTTTCTTGATTGACTTTGACTTTGACGCGGCGTTTTTTGCCCGGTTCGGCTTCTTTTGACGGGTAATAGCCGAGGCTGTAAAACTCGCGCAGTTCGCTGGCGATGTTCGAGAAAGCCTGCGAAAGATTGGCGGTTGAGGTCGCCGGGTAAACTCTGCCGCCGGTGCGCAGCGCCATATCGCTTAAATATTCGCCCGCTTTGCGGTAATCTTCCGGCGTTGTTCCCTGCGCGCTCGGCGTGCCGACGCCGCCCATCGGAATCGGGAACGGAAACGGACTTTTATTCTGCGAAGGAATCGGATTCGGAATGCCGGTCGGCGCCGTTACCGGTTTGTTTTTCATTGCCTGCACATCGGCGAAAGTATCGTATTGAACGGGATAAACGAGCGCATCGAGTTCGAGCGCGTCCGACAAGTTGCTGAGATCGTGCGCTTTGCGGCTCGTCGTATCAACCCCGTCGGTAAATAAAACGATAGCTTTGCGCCCGTCAATTTTGCGCAGTTTTTCGTTCATCACCAAATCAACCGCTTCGTAAAGACTCGTGCCGGTCGAGATTTTCGTTGATTTGATCGCGCCGTAAATTCGCTGGCGGTCGCTTGTCGGTTCGGTCAAAATGTGAACTTCTTCATCAAAAGAAACGACCATAACCTTATCGTTTTCGCGAAGCTGATTGATAAACGCGATTGCCGCCGATTGAATCTCGGCAATCTTAAACGTCGTCGAATAACTCATATCGAGCACGAGCGCGACGGTAAACGGCTGCTGTTCGTTGGAAAACAGCGCGATTTCCTGCTCGACCGATTCTTCAAACACCTTGAAATTTTCTTTGGTTAATCCGCCGATAAAGCGATTTTTGCGGTCGGAAACTTTAACCGGAATCGTCACCAAACTTGTGTCAACGCGAATTACTTCGCCGTCGTCAGCCGCCGCTGCGTCGCTCGCGTTTTGTTCGCTCGGCGTTACGGTCTCGACTGCCGATTTCGCCGCGTCGGGCGTCGGAGTCGGAGCAGGCGACGCCGGTCGCCGGTTCGCTTTGCCGGTTTCCGGCGCATTAACCGGACGACGAGATTGAGCGGAAAAATTCGCCGCGCTCAAACCAAACACGATGCACAGTAAAACGATTTTTATTTTCATCAAGTTAAGCTCCGGAAAGTTATTCTATGATGCCCGAACAATTGAGAAAAGATGTAAAGACGCAAAAGTAAAAAGGCAAAAAGCAAAAGTTCGGAATTAACTTCTTCGCTTTTGCTTTTTGCCTTTTTACTTTTTATCTTCCCAATTATTTGCCGGCGAACTTTTGGTTGTTCTGATCGCCGACAATGTAACTGTTTTTCGCGCGGACAACCAAGTTGGGACGCGCGACGCGCACGCGAATCTGTTTGCGCTCGCCTTTGGTGCCGACGGTTTCCGGATAATAGCCGACCGAATATTGGCGGCGCAATTCTTCGGCGATTCCGGCAAAAGCCGCGTCGAGGTTATTGTTGGCGTTCGCTTCAAACGTGCGACCGCCCGAGTTGCGCGCTAAATCTTCAAGGTAACGCCGTCCGGTTTCGTATTCGCCGCGACTCGAACCGCTTGCGCCGCCGCCCGGATAACCTCCTCCGCCGATAACCACGCCGCCGTTCAAAATCCCGCCGAGAATATCGCCCAAAACTCCGCCGCCGTTCCCGCCTCTGCGTCGGCGCTGCGGATACGGATAATTTCCGCCGCCGTTCCCGCCGCCAAACGTTCCCGCATAAGTATCGTAGCGAACCGGATAAATCAAGGCGTCGAGTTCTTCGACCTGTTTGACGGTGCTTTGATAACTGGCGCGGCGCGAAGTCGTATCTACGCCGTCGGTAAACATCACGACTGCTTTTCGACCTTCGATGCCGCGCAGCTGGCGGCTGATCGTGTAATCAACCGCTTCGTACAAACTGGTTCCGTCGCCGAACTGCACCTGCATAATCGCATTCCGCAAAACATTGCGATTGCTCGTCAACGGACTTAACACGCGAACGCGTTCGTCAAACGAAATAACGACGACTTTATCGTCCTGCCGCAGCTGGTTGACGAAAGCGATTGCCGCGTCCTGAATTTCGTTGATTTGATACGCCGTCGAAGGACTGACATCTATCATTAAAACGACCGTAAACGGCTGCTCGACCGATTGGAAATACTCGATTTTCTGCTGCACGCCGTTTTCGAAAATCTGAAAATCCTGCTGCCGCAAACCGGAAATAAATCTGCCGCTGCGGTCGAGCACGGAAACCGGCATTGTCACGAGATTGGTTTCGACCTTAATAATTTCATCGTCAACAACGCCCAAATCTTCGCCCGTCGCATTAACCGGCGGCGCGGAAGTTCCGTTGCCGGTCAGCACCGGCGGACGTTTTCCCGAATTCGGCGCGGGCGTGTCGTTTTGCATCGTCGGCGGAGATTGCGTGCGCGCCGGAGCGGGCGTTGATGCCACGCGCGGTCGCGTCGTCTGCCCGGACTGTGCGAAACCCGTTAAACCAAACATCATTACACAAAATAAACCGGTCAATATTCTTTTCATACCTCGAATCTCCAATATAATTTTCGTTTTAGGGAAGACGCGATTCTTTTGATTGAAGTGTTGATTTTTTAGATGTCTGAAAAGTTAATTTGGCTGAAAACGATGCAGAAAACTACCGCTTTTCGTCGAGATGCTGCGCGGCAAGTTCGTGGAAACGCCGCCGCGTCGCGTTGATATTGACGAACGGCAATTCGCGCGCGTGCGTGCGGTTGGTCAGCAAAATAAAAATGCGCTCGGTTTCCGGTTCGATCCAAAGCGAAGTTCCGGTAAAACCGAGATGCCCGAAACTGTCGGGCGCAAGCGATTTGGAAGCCGTCGAATCCGGCGTTTCGGCAAGCTGAAACGCCATGGAACGCGCTTCATTCAAGCCTTTTGTGAAATTCGTCCGAAAAAGCGCGCACGTTTCCGGCTTTAACAAAATGGTCTGACTCGCCAGAAACTGCTGCGCGATTTTGAAAGTTTCTTCGGCAGTCGAAAAAAGTCCGGCGTGACCGGAAATGCCGTTCATAAAAAAGCAATTTCCGTCGTGAACCTCGCCCCAAATTTGGTAATCACGCCACTCGTATTTTGAAACGTCGTAACTTTGTTCGATGCAGGTTTGTTTCTCAAACTCATTTCCCTTTTCGCTTGCGGCAATTCGTTTTTGCAGTTCTTTCGGCGGATTGTAAAAAGTATCTTTCAAATTTAGCGGCTCAAATATCTCTTTTCGTGCAATTTCGTCTATTGATTTTCCGTAGATTTCGGCAAGAACAAAACGAAGCGTAATAAAATTTAAATCGCTGTATGTAACTACTGAATTCGGAGAATTTTCATTTGGAAATTCTGAAATTACATTTACTAAATCCGAAAGAAAATTTGAATTGCAATTTAAATACAACGGTTTCCAGGCACTGAAACCTGAAGTATGCGTCAAAAGGTTTTGAATCGTTATTTGGCTTTTAGTTTTCGTGGAAAAAAAAGCTGAGAATTTACAAACTTTATCCGACAAGCTTATTTCGCCGCTTTCAATCAATTTCGCGCACAGCAAACCCGTCACCAAAACCTTCGTCAAACTTGCCAGATCGTAAATTGTATCGTTTCGCGCCGCGATTTTCTCCGGTTCGACGACGGCAAAACCGAGCGCGTCTTGAAAGACAATTTCGCCTTTTTCCGCAACGAGATAAACGGCGGACGGGAAATCGCGCGCATCAATTCGCTCTTGCAGAAAATTTGATATTTGCTCGCTTTTCATTTTTCAGATTTTTGAAACACATAGAAACATAGAACACATAAATTTTTCGCTCTTCTCTATGTTTTCTACGTCTCTATGTGTTTAAATTTTCCCCGCTTTTCACTCGATCAAACATTCAAACGGTTGCGATGCGCTTCAATTTTCTCCAAAACGCCGAGCGCCAAACTTAATGCGCGGCGACCGTCTTCGGCGGTAATCGGCGGCGTTTTATCATTAATTATACAATCCAAAAACGCTTCGATTTCGGCTCGCAAAGGTTCTTTATCTTCGACAGTCAAACGGTTTATCGAAATTCCCAAAAGCGGATGCGCGGCTTCGGGATTGAGCGACGTAACGGAAGCGAATTTTGTCCCGTAATCGAGCACGACGTAGGAATTTGTTTGGTAAAAACGCGTTTTGCGAATTTTTTCCGTGCCGATGCGCGACGCCGTGATGTTGGCGACCGCGCCGTTTTCAAATTCGATGCGCGCGTTTGCCGCGTCAACTTTGTCGGAAATTACCGGAATTCCGACGGCGTGAATTTCGGAAACTTGCGCGCCGACGAGCCACTGAATCGCGTCGAGATCGTGGATCATCACGTCTAAAACAACGTCAACGTCCAAACTGCGATTTGGAAACGGCGAAACGCGGTGAATCTCGAAATAAAGCGGATTCGTCACGTGCGGTTTGAGCGCGACCATCGCCGGATTGAATCTTTCCAAATGCCCGACCATCAATTTCGCGCCGGATTTTTCCGCCGCCGCGATCATCAAATCAGCTTCCGCCAGAGTTTTGGCAAACGGTTTTTCGACAAGCACGTTAATGCCTTTTTCCAAAAACGCGCAGGCGATTTCCGCATGCGTTTCAGTCGGCGTCACGATGGAAACGGTGTCAACTTTGTCGAGCAGGTCGCGCCAGTCAGTGTAAAAATCGCAGTTGTTTTTTTCGCCGATTGTTCGGGCATTTTCTTCGTTTGCATCGCACACGCCGACGAATTTGCCGGTTCCTTCACGCGCCAATTCCGCGTAATTTCGCGCGTGGTGCTGACCGAGCGAACCGACGCCGACAACCGCTGTTCGCAGATTTTGAATGTTTAGCCCTAAGTTTTGAATTTCCGCCATAATTTGAACGCAACCGATTTTTCAGCAATACTTGTTATTTTCATTGATGAGTTCAGAAAATACAAAAACCGAAGACCGAAAACTGAAAACCGAAAACCGCCTCGTCTGGCTTATTTTCGCCGCCGTCATCGTGTTCATATACTTTTTCGGCTTGACCGTTCCGCTGCTCGGACCGGACGAGCCGCGCTATTCGCAAATCGCCCGCGAAATGTACTTACGCGGCGATTTCGTCACGCCAAAACTCGGCGGTTTCGATTGGTTTGAAAAACCCGCGTTGCTTTATTGGCTGCAAATCGCCGCGTATCAAATTTTCGGCGTCACTGAATTTGCCGCGCGTTTCGGTTCGGCGCTATTTGGTTTGGGAACGATTTTATGTTTGTGGATTC
>SXVE01000427.1 GCA_005790265.1 Acidobacteriota bacterium
ATCGAATACGAAAGTTGTTCGCTTTTAATTTTTCCGAGTTGCAACGCGACATAAGTGCCGATGATCGTTGCTACGCCAATTGAACCGATAATGTCAAACCATTGCATAACAAATCCGTTTGTCTAAAGGATTTTCGACGAGCCGCATTTTTATTCAATGACCGTAATTTTATAATGCGAAACCAAACCGTTTGCGCCGACTGCCCAAGCGGAATTTAAAGTTTTCGATTGAACTGCATTGTAGTTTTCCTTATCAATGTTCGTCCAAGTTTTGCCGCCGTCATAAGAAATATCCGAACCGCTCGCGCCAACGGCGATTAACTGATTGCCGTTATAAAAAGTTACGCCCGAACGATAACCGTTCAAGCCTTTTCCCAAAGTCCAAGTTTTACCGCCATCTTTGGTAAAAGCGAGATTGTTCGTGATGTCGTTCGGTTTTTCGTAATTGCCGCCGACGATCACGCCGTTTGATTTATCGCGCATGGCAATCGAAAAAATTCCGCTTCCCGCCGTGCCTTTGACAATCGGCGAATTGGCGACTGTCCACGTTGCGCCGCGATTTTCTGAGCGAAAAACGCGCGCGTCATTGCCGCCGGAAACGAGAAACGCGCCGTTTTTGCCGTTGGTTATCAAACACGTTCCGCTCGCCGCAAACGCCGCTTCGCCTTGTTTGGCGTTTGGCATTTGTGACGTGTCAATCGGATTCCAATTCGCGCCGCCGTTTTTTGTTTCGAGCAGAAAATATTTCCCGTCAATCGGGTCGCCCATCGCGATTCCGTGGTTTGCGTCCCAAAAAGCGAACGCGTCGAGGAAAACTTTCGGGTTCGTGTTTTGAAACTGCAATTTCCAATTCGCGCCGCCGTCCGTCGTCTTATAAATCCGCGAAGTTTCGCCGTCGCCGATGCTCAAAAGATACGCAGTTTCATCATCACACGCTTCGACATCGCGGAAATCGAGTTTTTCCGCGCCGGGAACTTTGCCGACTGTCCAATTTTTCCCGCCGTCAACGGTTTTCAAAAAAGTTCCGCCCGTGCCGCTCGCCCAGATTACTTTGTCGCTAACGACCGAAAGCCCGCGCAGACTCGCCTTCGTGCCAACCGTCTGTTTTTGCCATTGCGCTTCGGCGGTAAAAACGGTGATTAAAATCAGCAAAACAATCGGCAAAAAGTGCGAAAAAAACGAAAAATGCGCCGGAAAATGCGTCTTGAATTTCATAAATAATTGTTCTCTTTAAAAGGGAAATCGCGGTGCGAACATTTGTTTTATCAACTGTTTATAAAGTAATTTAAGTTGAAGCAAAACTCAAAAAGCGAAGCGGAACGCCGAACGGAAAAGCGTTTCGACTGTTGCGCCGAATTTATTGAAACCGAACGTTTTGCCGCGCCGAATTTCCAAAAATAACAATTGTTTTTATCGAATTTCATAAAATATTATGTTGAATTTAGCGATTTTGCTCGAAGACAGCGCGCGCAACGTGCCGGAAAGAATTGCCGTCGTTTGCGGCGACGCTCGTTTAACTTACGCGCAAATCAACGAGCGCGCCAATCAAATCGCCAATGCTCTGCGCGCAAACGGCATTGGAAACGGCGATAAAGTCGCCGTTTCGTGTCCGAATACGCCGCATTTTCCGATGATTTATTACGGCATTTTGAAAACGGGCGCGACGGTCGTGCCGCTTAATGTGCTGTTAAAGCCGCGCGAAATCGCGTATCATCTCACCGATTCTGACGCGAAAATTTATTTTTGTTTTGCGGGAACGCCGGAATTGCCGATGGGCGAATACGGTTACGAAGGTTTTGCGCAAACGGACGCGTGCGAAAAATTCATTTTAATCACCGCTGATTCGGCGGAAAAATCGCCGTTTGAAAACACGAAAACTTTCGCCGAATTCATCGAAAATCAGCCGACCGAATACCAATCAATTGACACGAAACCGGACGATACCGCCGTCATTCTTTACACTTCCGGCACGACCGGACAGCCGAAAGGCGCGGAATTGACGCATTTGAATATGGTTTTGAACGCGCGTTTATTCGGCGTTTTCGACGCTGAACGCGGACACGATACGCATCTTTTGACGCTGCCGCTGTTTCATTCGTTCGGTCAAACCGTGCAGATGAATTCGGGATTCAGCAATCGCGCGACGCTCGTTTTATTGCCGCGTTTTTCGCCCGAAGCCGCGCTTGCAGAAATGGAAAAACACGACGTTACGGTTTTCGCCGGAGTTCCGACGATGTATTGGGCGCTGCTCAATTACGCGGACGCCGACAAATTTGACCTCGAAAAAATCTCTGCCAATCTCGCCAATTGTCATTCGGGCGGCTCGCCAATGCCGCTCGAAGTCTTAAACGGATTCGAGCGCAAATTTAACACGCGTATTTTGGAAGGCTACGGTTTGTCGGAAACTTCGCCGGTCGCGGTTTTTAATCAAACTGAAAACCGGCGCGCCGGTTCAGTCGGCGTGCCGGTTTGGGGAATTCAGGTGCGCGTTGTTGATGAAAACGGAAATGACGTCGA
>SXVE01000428.1 GCA_005790265.1 Acidobacteriota bacterium
ACCTGAAAAATATTTCGCATGGACTGCATTTTATTCTCGGATGAACGAATGGATGAGCGTAGAAAATGACTGGGTTATTGATTATGAGTATTACGATGCAACAGAATCAACAGAATTCAAAGACATTATTGATAATACAATTATAGATATTCAGTTAGTATTTGCCGGACAAGATGAAATTCCATTGGCGGTAAAAGTCATTTTCGACAACGATTTTGTTTTATCTACTCCAATTATAGATGGTAACACTATTGAAACATTGCGTTTCAACAAACAAAATAACATCGAAGCACTCAGTCACTTTGGAAAAATTGAATTCAAAAGTTTAAAGAAACTGTAATTTTGGGTTTAAGTAAATTGCCAGACTTTCATTTGTTGCTTTAGCAGTGTGCGATAAATCCAAGACGCGAGAAAGGCTTTTTGCGAAATTCAAATATTATCTTGACATCTACGAAAATCTTCGTATAGAATCCAATCAACGAAAATCTTCGTAGGACAAATATTTATGTTTCAGATTACTTATTCGGCAATTTTTCTTTGTTTGTTTTGGGCGGCGGGCTGTTCGGGAAACGCAGAATCGCCGAATAGAAATTCCGTTAATCAGGCGGCGGCAAATGTTGAAATTTCTGCGGTAAATGACGCGACGACGCGCAATTTGCAGAAGGAGTTTGAGCGGATTGCGGCGCAGGCGAAAGGTCGCGTCGGCGCAGCGGCGACGATTTTAGAAACGGGCGCAACGGTTTCGATCAACGGCAACGAAAAATTTCCGATGCAGAGCGTTTACAAAATGCCGATTGCGATGGCGGTTTTGCGCGCCGTTGACGACGGGAAATTGAAACTCGATCAAAAGATTCGCATCGAAAAAACCGAATACGTGCGCATCGGTCAACATAGTCCGCTGCGCGACAAAAATCCGAACGGCGTCGAAGCGAGCGTCGAAGAACTTGTGCGGCTCGCCGTGGCGGAAAGCGATGGAACGGCATCGGACGTTTTATTTCGGCTGGCGGGCGGCGCGGAACCAATCGGCAAGTTTTTAAGCGAAATCGGCGCGAACGAAATCGCCGTCATCAACACGGAAAAGGAAATCGGCAAAGATTGGGAAACGCAGTATCGCAATTTTGCGACGCCGAACGGCGCGGTTCAATTGCTGCGCGCTTTTCACGAGCGGCGCGGACTTTCCGCCAGCAGCACGGAACTGCTCAACAAAATTCTCATCGAATCGCTGCCCGGTCAAAAAAGATTGAAAGGATTACTGCCGCCGAACGCCGTAGTCGCGCACAAAACCGGCACGGGCGGCACGCGCGGCGGAATCACATCGGCGACGAACGACATCGGAATAATCACGCTGCCGAGCGGAAAACATTTGGCGATTGCGGTTTTCGTTTCCGATTCACCAGCGGACGAAGCGACGCGCGAACGCGTGATCGCGGAAATCGCCAGAGCCGCGTGGGACAAATTGAGCAAATAAATTCAAGTAAATTCAAAAACGTTTAACGACAATCGCAACGCGGCATTTTATGAGCAATAAAAATTTTCAACCGACGAAAGCCGAGCTCGAAATTCTCGATATTTTATGGGAGCGCGAAGCGGCGACCGTGCGGGAGATTCACGAAATTATCAGCGCGCGCCGACCGACCGCTTACACGACCGTTTTGAAAACGCTGCAAATAATGGACGAAAAAGGCTCGGTCGCGCGCGACAAAGCGGCGAAAGCGCACGTTTACCGCGCGAAAAACTCGCCCGAACATACGCAGAAAAATCTGGTTGCCGATTTGCTCGAAAAAGCGTTTCGCGGATCGGCGCTGAAACTCGTGCAGCACGTTTTGGAAGCGAAACCGGCGAGCGCCGACGAATTAGCCGAAATTCGCCGGATGATAAAAAAAGCGGAAAAAGACGCGGCGAGCAGATCGGAAAAAGACGCGGCGACCGAAGGAGAAAATTGATGAATTGGGAAACGATTGCCGAATCAAAAATCGTTGAAAATCTCGGTTTGACGCTGCTTCATTCCGTTTGGCAAATCGCGCTCGTCGCGCTGGCGCTGTTTCTGTTTTTGCGATTGACCGAAAAAGCCGCCGCGAATCTGCGTTACGCGGCGGCAACGGCGGCGCTGTTTTTGTCAATCGCCGCGCCGGTCACAACTTATTTTTTCCACCACACAAATCAACAGAACCGCGTTTTTTCACAAGCGGATTTCGATTCGGCGTCAGTCAAAAAACTCGATGAAAAAACTTTACGCGCGGAAGAATCGGCGGCTGTCTCAACCGCGGCGAATGGAACAACAAACGCCGAGAACGAATCGGATTTGATTTTGCTCGAAAATCTGCGGAAGCTGTTTCGGCAAAATATTTCGGCGTTTTTTCCGCTGATCGTCGGTTTTTGGCTGGCGGGAATAATGATTTTCTCGCTGCGTTTGGGCGGCGGCGTCTGGCAGCTGCACGTTTACCGCACGCGTGCGATTTCCGCGCCCGACCAAGAGTGGCAACGAAAATTCGCCGATTTGTGCGCGCGTTTAAAAATCAATCGAGCCGTGACTTTTCTCCGTTCGGAAACGATAAAAAGTCCGGTCGCCGCCGGTTTTTTCAAGCCGATTGTGCTTATTCCGGCAAGCGTTTTTCTGCAAATCAGTCCGGCGGAACTCGAAATTATCATCACGCACGAACTCATTCACATTCGGCGCGCCGACGCGCTCGTTAATTTTGCTCAGAGCTTGATCGAAGTGCTTTTTTTCTATCATCCGTGCGTGTGGTGGATGTCGGCAGTCGTGCGACAGACGCGCGAATTCGCGACGGACGAAGCGGTCGTTGCAACGTTCGGCGCGTCGCGGCTCGTTTACGCGCAAGCTCTGGCAAATCTGGAAACGATTCGGCAAACGGCGAATCACAACACGCCGCCGTCGCTTGCAACGGCGGCAAACGGAGGTAATTTAATGCAGAGAATTTCAAAAATACTACAAAAAAATACCGAGATAACGCAAAGCTCATCTTCAGCTTGGTCGGCGTTGTTGGCTTTGGCTTTTATCTCGGCTATCGGACTAAGCGTATTTTCGCCCGCGCAAACGCTGTTTGTCAACGCGCAGACGGCGGCGAAAAACAAAAAACTGGCAATCGGTTTCGTTTCGATTCCGCCGATTGATCGAACGGCGAATGCGCCGAACGACGCGGAAGCGACGATGCGTTTGATGATCGCGAAACTGAATCAGTACAACGTTCCGGCAATCGGATTTGTGCAGGGCGGAATGATTTCCGACGGCGAAAAATTTTACCCGGCGCGGGCAAACATCGTGCGTTTGTGGCGCGACGCGAATCTGGAAATCGGCGTCGGCGGATTTCGCCACATTTGGTTTTACGATACGCCGATCAGCGAATATATCGCCAACACGGAAAAAAACGAGCGCATCGTCAGAGATATTCTCGCGGAAAAAAATTTGTCGCCGCGTTATTTCAGTTACCCGTTTCTCAACACGGGCAAATCGGCGGACGACAGAACGAAATTTGAAAACTGGCTCGGCGAGCGCGGTTTGAGTGCGGTTGAATATACGATAGACAATCAGGAATGGATGTATTCATTCGCCTACGACGCCGCGCGCAGCGATAATGATGCGGAAACGATGAACCGCGTCCGCGCCGAATTTTTAGATTATATGGCGAAAATGGTTGAACATTACGAAGCATATTCGGCGGAAATGTTCGGGCGCGACATTAATCAAACGATGGTTTTAACGCCGAGCCGCTTGGTTGCCGATTCTGCCGACGAGCTTTTCGGAATGCTTCTCGGTCGCGGTTACGAGTTCGTTTCAATGAACGAAGCGCAATCGGACGAAGCGTATCAAACGCCGGAAACTTTCACGGGCAAAGCGGGAGTTTCGTGGTTTGAACGCTGGCAAATCGCGCAGAACAAAAAATTGCGCGCCGAACCGAAAGTCAGCCGATTCATCGAAGACACATGGGAAAAAGGCAAGAGCAAAAACGCGCCGCTTCCGCCAAAACCGCCTGCGCCGCCACCACCGCCACCCGCACCTTTAGCGCCACCCGCACCTTTAGCGCCGCCCGCTGTGCCATTGCCGCCGAAGAAGATTTCGTAAATTTTCTTCAACAAAAAAGCCTGCGCTAAAAATCGGTGCGGGCTTTTTATTTTCTTTTTACGGTCTTTCAAATTATTTTTGCGCGAACAGCGGTTTTTCAAAGTTTTCCAGCATTTTCCAAAATACGATCAAACTTCCGTCAGCGTCCTGCCGGTGAATTTTGAAAGCGACCAAAACATCGGCATCTCTAAAACTAATGGCGCGCAGAACGTAACTGTGTCCGACGACGGCTGGAAGCGAATTTTTATACACAAGTCCATTCACTTCATAATTGGCGGCGCGCCGCTGCTCGATTCGCACTTCAGTTTCGCCGGTCGGCGGCTTATAATTGGCGAGAAAATTCGCTTCCGTCGTCTCTCTGGTCACACTCGCCAAATTTATTTCTCCCAAATCAGCAATAAAACCGTAATCGGCACCGGCAAACCCGACTTTGATTTTATTTTGCTCCAAACTGATTTGCGCGATTTTTTGATAATCGTGCGAACCGCTTGTAAAAGAGTAGTAAGCGCCGCCGCCTTCAATATTTAGTTTGCGCCCATAAATTTCGCGCGGCATTATTCGGAAAACCTCCAAATTCTCCGATTGAGCGGCTTTCAAATCTTTTTTGCCGGGCGCGAGAATTTCTTTTTCCAAAGTTTTTATCTGACTTTGCAATTCATCAATTTTTTGCAGCTTTTCTTTGGAAGTCAGCTCCTGACCGGTAACGAAGGAAGAACAAAGTGCGACGAGGACAAGTGCTTTGGAAAGTAATTTCATAAAAATCTCCTTGCTGATGCGGTTGAATGTAAAAAAAGCGCGCTGTTACGTTGGCTGAATTCCAAACATAACAGCGCGCTTTTTTAAAAGCAACAAAAATTTTTACGCTTCCTGCGGAATTGTCAATTCCTGTCCGGGGAAAATTTTGTCCGGATCGTCGAGTTTGTCGCGATTAGCTTCGTAAATCTGTTTCCAGCTGACGCCGTATTTCGAGCCGATTTTGCTTAACGAATCGCCTGATTGAACGGTGTAAGTCGAACCGCTGCCGCTGCCGGTTGCCGAAGCGTTTTCCGGCGCGTTGATGTCGAGCACCAAATCGCCCGAACGAAATTCCGGGTCAAGCCGTCCGTATTCATCCCAGAGCTGCTGTTTGACATCGGCGCTCGGCGCAGTACCTTCGATTTTGATAAAGCCTTCGCCTTCGGTGATATTCAAACCTGAAATGCCCGACTGATTCGCTAAATCAATCAATGATTGGTATTTTTCCTGTAAAGCCATAATTTGTTCCCTCCTTTTTTACTCGACTGTTATTTAGCCTCAGCCATTTGGTTTTGGAATGGTTTTCCGCCGCCCGATTGCTGCGCCGTCGCAATGACTTCCGCCAATTTGCCTTTCGGATAAGTTCCGCGCAATGTCGCCGGTGTCGTTGTTGTGTCAACCGTTACGCCGGTAAAACCTTTTCCTTTCAGTGCCGTTTCGACTTGTCCTTTTAAGACCGTGTCGGTTGCTGCTGATTGGTTGGTTTGCACGAGCGGTGTCGGCGTTGCGACCACGGCGGTATTCGTGTTTGTGTTGATAACCGCTGTGTTCGCCGTGTTTGTGTTCGCCGCGCCGCGACAGCCGCCGAGCAGCATCAATGCGCCTAAACTAATCGTACCTAAAACTTTAATGTTCATCTGTTCCTCCTGGACCTTAGATAATTCTGTTTACTTAATTTTATCAGCAGAAAAACGGCAGAAACTCTGTAATTTTCCGGCTGCATTCAAAAAAAATTCCCCAGTTTCCCGGGAAAATATTGATCAGTCGCAATGCGATGAAATATATTAAAACATTTTTCGTAAAAATACAGTTAAATTTTACAAAAAACTTCTTCGGCAATTTGATTGGCGATATCGTATGAATTAAAGCCCGGTTTGATAATAAAATGCCAGTCGGCGAGACAGTATAATTTTTCGCGTTCTTCAAAAAGACGCTGCGTTTGAGTTTTGCTCGCGGCAAGCGGTCTTTCCTTGCGCGAAAATTTGATGTTTTGCCAGCAATGGTCGAAAGTTGATTCGAGCCAGACGCTGATAAAACCGTGTGATTTGATCAAACGGCGATTTTCCGCAATCGTCCACGTGCCGCCGCCGAGCGAGAGAATCGGCGCGCTCAAATTTTGCAGCACGTTCTCCAAATTTGCCGTTTCGATCTGGCGAAATCGGGCTTCGCCTTCCGCCTTAATAATATCGGCGATGGCGCGCCGTTCGTTGTGAATAATGACGTCGTCGAGATCGAGCCGTTCGCAGTCGAGCAGACAAGCGAGATGACGCGCGACGCTGGATTTTCCAACGCCCATAAAGCCCGTCAAAACTATTTTCTGCTGCAAATCCATTATTTATAAAAGCCTTGTGAAATCAAAAGTTAAAAAATTAATTCGTCCGTATGACAATGTCCGACTTAGCGAAATCGTCGCTTCTGCTTTTGAGCCGCCGCTATTTTCTCAATTTAAGCTGATTTCAAGTTAATTGACAACCGATTTCAGCACGTCGAAAAATTCGGGAAATGAAACCGCCGCGCATTCGGCGCCGAGAATTTCGGTTTCGCCCGTCGCAAAAAGTCCGGCGACGGCAAAAGCCATCGCGATTCGATGATCGCCGAACGAATCAATCGTTGCGCCGCTCAAATTCGATTGATAAACGCGCAATCCGTCGGGAAATTCTTCGACTTTGGCGTTCATTCGCCGCAAATTTTCGACGACCGCCGCGATGCGGTCGGATTCTTTGACGCGCAATTCCGCCGCGTCGCGAATTTCCAAACCGTTTTCCATTTGCGTGCCGAAAATCGCCAGAATCGGAATTTCGTCAATTAAATTGGCGATAATTTCGCCGCTGACAACATTCGCGCCGGAACGCGCCGGAAAATTTTGACTGCCGCGAACGCGCAAATCGCCGACGATTTCATTGCACGCTTTTTCTTCGTGCAAAATTTCGATGTTCGCGCCGAATCGCTGCAAAACATCGAGAATCGCGGTGCGCGTCGGGTTTAATCCGACATTTTTGATGACGATTTCCGAATCGGGCAGACACGCCGCCGCAACCGTAAAAAAAGCCGCTGAAGAAATATCCGACGGCACATTTAAATCGCGCGCGACGAGTTTTGAATTCGCGTCAATCGTGATTTCCTGCACGAATCCGTCGGCAGTTTCGACGAAATTTTCTTCAAGTTGCGCGCCGAGATAAGCGAGCATCAATTCCGTGTGATTGCGCGAAGTCGCCGCGCGCATTTTCGCCGCCGGATTGCGCACAGTCGTTTTTCCGTCCGCATTCAACCCGGCGAGCAGAACGCACGACTTAACCTGTGCGCTCGCGACCGGCATTTCGTAAACGATTGAGCGCAGAGGATTAACGCCGGAAATTTTCACCGGCAAATGATTTTCCTCGGCTTCGATTCGCGCGTTCATCTGCGCGAGCGGCGCGATCACGCGTTTCATCGGACGTTTCGACAAAGATTCGTCGCCGATTAAAACCGATTCAAAATTTTGACCGGCGAGAACTCCGCTTAAAAGCCGCACGGTCGTTCCGCTGTTGCCGCAATCGAGCGACTCGACGGGCGCGCGAAAACCGTTTTTGCCGACGCCTTTAATGCGCACGTTTGCATTTTCGCGCTCGATTTCAACGCCCAATTTTTCCAAAC
>SXVE01000052.1 GCA_005790265.1 Acidobacteriota bacterium
AAACGCCCGGTTGGGTTGATGTGAAATTTCGTGTTTTCATCGAGCAGATCAGCCGAAACGTTCGGTTTGATCACTTTTTCGAGAATATCTTCACGCAATTGTTCGGTCGTCACTTCGTCGGCGTGCTGCGTGGAAACCACAACGGCTTCGACGCGAAACGGTTTGCCGTCCCGATATTCGACCGACACCTGCGATTTTCCGTCGGGACGCAGATAGGGAAGTTCGCCGCTGCGGCGCGCTTCGGATAAAGCGCGCGTCAGGTGATGGGCGAGCTGAATCGGCAGCGGCATCAATTCAGGAGTTTCGTTGCAGGCAAAACCGAACATCAAGCCCTGATCGCCCGCGCCGCCCGTGTCCACGCCTTGCGCGATGTCGGGCGACTGCGTGCCGACGGCGTCAATGACGCTTAAAGTATTGCAGTCATAACCGAAATTGGCGTTGTTATAACCGATGTCGTTGATCGTATCGCGGACGATTTGCTTATAATTGACTGTGGCGGTCGTCGTGATTTCACCGGCGATCACGGCTAAACCGGTGGTCACCAGAGTTTCGCAGGCGACGCGTCCGGTCGGGTCTTGTTCAAGAATGGCGTCTAAAACGGCATCTGAAATCTGATCGGCGATTTTATCCGGATGACCTTCGGTAACTGATTCGGAAGTGAATAAAAAATTTCCGTTACTCAATGATTTGTAACTCCTTCTGTTTAAAATGATTAATTTTTTGAAAGTGTGCAAAAGGGAAATTTTATCCGCAAATCAATGTGGTGTCAAAGACCAACAAAAATTACGGTTCAAGTGTGGGAACGGCGAAACGAATTGAACAAACTTTTTGAAAACGAAATCGTCCGTGCAAACAAGCGAGATGAAGAATATATATTGAGTCCGATAATAAAGATTATGTAAAACAAGCGATTTGAATTTAGGCGGAATGCTATTTCACAAGCCATTGCTCTTGATTGCCTCGAACGCCTCTTTGAGCGCTCGGAGAACGGTATTTTTATCAAATCCGTTTCCGTTTTCGGCTGAGTTGCTGTTGCCTTCGTTAAAAACGATTTTTAATTGGTATTCGCCTTGTTTGGAATTATAAACGAATACGTTGTTTGTCTCAGCCGTCGCGTTGATTGGCGGTTCAAATTCCGCGCGGTTTGCTGAATCGCGCGCCGGACTGAGGTGCGAACTTGCATTGGAAGCGGCACTGCTTTTTTTACTTTGGGGGTGGCGAACGTGCGGATCGGTGTTTGTTTTGTTCGGTCGAGCCGTCTCTCTGATTTGGCTGCGGCTCAGGTTTTCGTTTTCGATTTTGTCGAGAAACGCGAACATCGCCGGTTCGTCAAATTGACGAGCGATTTCGAGCAGCGTTGATTTGGCGCTGATTTTGGCTCGGCGGCAGCGTTCGCGGATTTGCGCCGGCAGACCGGCAACGGTCATTGACTCGGTCACCGTCGTGCGGCTTTTTCCGATCTGACGAGCGATTTCTTCGTGCGTATAACCGAATTTTTCGTGCAGCGCGGCAAGTCCGTCGGCTTCTTCCCAGATCGTCAAATCCTTGCGCTGCAAATTTTCGATCAGCGCGATTTCCGCGATGGATTGCTCGTCAATATCGAGTTCGATGCACGGCACTTCGCGCAGTCCGGCAAGCGTCGCGGCGCGCCACCGGCGTTCTCCGGCGATGATCATCCACGTTCCGTTTTTCGGATTCGGCTTAACGAGCAGCGGTTCGAGCACGCCTTTTAATTTGATCGAACTGGTCAGCTCGGTTAAATCGCCGATTTCGACGCGCGGCTGTTCCGGGTTCGGCTCGACCTGATTAATCGGGATAATCTTTCCGATTGAGCGGTTCGGACGCGAAAGCTCCTCGACGTAATGAGCGTCGTGCCGCATTTTTATGTCAAACGGTAAACCTTTTTTAGACACGATTTAAGACCTCCCTCGATAATTTTTTATATTCGAGCGCGCCGGATGATTTTGGCGCGTATGTAAAAATCGCTTCTTTGTGCGCGGGCGATTCTTCGAGCCGGACGCTGCGCGTAATAATGGTTTTAAACGCTTTTTCGCCGAAAACTTTGCGGATGTGCGCTTCGACATCTTTGGAAAGCGCCGTTCTTTTGTCAAAAAGCGTGACGAGCACGCCGAGCAGATCGAGATCCGGATTCGGTCGCGCGCGCACCTTTTCGATGGTCTCGAGCAAATCGTCGGTTCCTTCGAGCGCGAAATAAGAAGACTGAATCGGAATCAGCACGTGCGTGGCGGCGACGAGCGCGTTGACCGTAATCAAACCGAGCGTCGGCGGCGTATCAATAAATATCAAATCGTATTTTGAACGAATTTGCTCGATGCGGTCGCGAAGTCGAAAAATCGCGTCAAAATCGCCGACCAGCTTCGCTTCGAGCTTGGCGAGATTGATGCGCGCCGGAACCAACTGAAGCTTTTTGATGCCGGTTTCGTAAATAAACTCGTTCCACGGAGTTTGCATTTCGGTAAACAGCTCGAACGCCCCGCCGTTGATATTTTCCGATTCGACAAACGAAAGCGAGCTGTTGCCCTGCGGATCGAGGTCGATCAGCAGAACCTTTTTTCCCTGCAAAGCGCAGGCGGCGGATAAGTTGATCGCGGTCGTAGT
>SXVE01000429.1 GCA_005790265.1 Acidobacteriota bacterium
AATCAGCCGCCTTTTTATTGCGTTTACGGTGAACAAACGGCACAAATCAACAACGCTTGAAAAATAAAACGTTTCGGCAACTTGACCGCAAAATCGAATCAACTTAAAATTACAAACATTGCGACGAAATTGAAAGTCATTTTCAACAAGAGTCAAAAGTCGAAAATATATTCGTTGAAAATCGCCGCCAGCCGATGAAATTCAGCTGAGAAACCCAATTTAATCGAATTAAGAAAAGCCTCCGGCGTTGCAGCGCCAAAGGCTTGAGCACAAAAACCGAATAGCTTGCAAACTATTGAGCGGTGTGCGGAATTCATTCTAGCACACCTTTTTCGCCCGGACTGAATAAAGGCAAATGAGTTTTCAGTTTGTCTTTCAACAAATCAAGGCGTTTTCCAAAAAACTGAAACGGAGAGGTTTCCGAAGAATGAATTTATCCAAAATGTTATTGCCCAATCGCATTTTTATTGCGTCCGCGTTTTTATTTTTATTATTTGTTTCCGGCGCATACGCGCAAACTGCGACGAGCGTTTTCCGCGGCGTTGTCACTGACGAAAATCAAGCGATTATTCCTGCTGCGCAACTCGTTTTGCGCGATGAAAACGGCGCGAAATTTGAGACGAAATCAAGCGACGACGGAAGTTTTTCGTTCGGCGAATTGAATTTTGGAAAATATTCGCTGACCGTCGAAAAAGAAGGATTTGCGACGATTGAGCGCGAAATCGTGTTGAACGCAGCGGCGCAGAATTCTGATTTGACGCTTGCCGCCGGAGCAATCGGCGAAACGGTGACGATTGTGATGGATACGGCGGAAGCGGCGGTTGAATCAACTCTCAAACTGCCGATTTCGATTCACGAAACGCCGCGCAGCTTGACCGTGATTGGCGAAGAACGGATTCGCGAGCAGAATTTTCGGCAGGTTTCCGACGTGTTGAATTACGTTCCGGGCACGACGCAAAACAGTTACCGCAACGGCAGTTATCATTTTTATTCGCGCGGCTATCGGATGGGACCGGAAGACACTCGCGTTGACGGTTTCGTCGGCGTCAATGTCGGCGGCGGCGGTTTCGGCGCGAGTATGTTCGGCGTCGAAGAAGCGGTCGTTTTGCGCGGTCCGGCTGGACTCGTTTACGGTCAGAGCGGCGCGCCCGGCGGATTTATCAATCTCGTTTCCAAAAAACCGCGCGAAGATTATTTCACGCGCGTTGATTTGCGCGCAGGCGGTTATGCGGGAAACGGCGTTTCGTTTAATGAACGTCCGATGTACGGCGTGGATTTCGATTCGACCGGCAAACTTTTCGGCAGCGACCGCGTGTTGTATCGCACGCTTTTCACCGTCGAAAATATGAATTATTTTACGCGCGACACGCTCGACCGCAATCGTTATGCGAATGCTTCTCTGACTTTTAAGTTAGACAAAGAAGGACGTTACACCTTAACGCCGAGCGTGCAGTACGTTCGTTATTTTCGTCCGTACGGCGGCGGAATCGTCGCATCGCCGACAACTTCGCTGCGCACAAATGACGGTTTGAAAACGATTAACGAGAACGATTTATCGCCGCTCGATGTCAATCTTTTTGGCGGCAGACGCATCGAAGAAACGAAATGGGGCGCGCTCGATTTTCGCGGCGTCATCACCGAAAAACTGCGCGTCAATGCCGCGTATCGTTATATTTCTTTCGACACCGACATTAATTCGTTTACGCCGCAAGCGACATCAAACGCGCAGATCGCGGCGCTGCAAAATCAAAACGTCGTTTCGCGCGTGCAGTCGAAAAGTTTGACCGACCGCGATTACAATAATTTTAACGCCGACGCGGTTTACGAATGGAAAAACGCCGGTTGGTGGAAAAACACGACTCAGGTTGGATTTTACGAGCGCATTCTCGATTCGCGCACGACGACGCCGAGCGGTTCGGCTGCCGCTCAATCGCCGATTAATATTTACACCGGCGCGTTCACCACGCCGCTGCGCGACAATCTGACGACGACTTTTAATCCACAGACGCGCGATATTGTCTGGAACGCTTTCGTGCAGAATCGCACATCGCTCGCGGACGGACGAGTTAATTTTACAGTCGGTTTCAATTACGGACAAAATAATCCAGCGACCGGCGCGACCAGGAAAAGCGGTTTGATTCCGAATGCGTCCGTTGTTTTTAACGCGACGCCGGAACTTGCGGTTTACGCGAGTTATTCGACGAGCTTTAATCCGACCGATCCGACGCTCGAAAATCAGCAGGGAATTCGCGGCGCGTTTGATCCGACCGTCGGCACGAGTTACGAAGCGGGCGCGAAATACGATTTGCTCAATCGCCGCGTCAATCTGGCGTTCGCCGTTTTTCAAAATCAAATCGAAAACGCGCTCGTCCAATCGGACGTTAACCAATTTAATTCCAACAACGTGCGTTTTTACATTCCCGCCGGAACGCGTCGTTCGCGCGGCGCGGAAATGACCGGCGAGTTTCAGATTCGGCAGGATTTGCGCATTTCGGGCGGCGCGAGCTACACCGAAGCGATTTACAAAGGTTTTCCGTCGGGCACAGCCGTTTTAAGTTCTCCGATTCCGAATTCGTGGGCGGAAAAAACGCCGCGCTGGACATACAATTTTTACACGCGCTACGACCGCCGCGAAGGTTATTTGAAAGGCTTCGGCGCGGGATTCGGAATGAACTGGCAGGGAAAACGCTTGGGAAGCAACGGCGCGCAGACTTTCGCCGCGCCCGATCCGCTCGTTCTTCCGGCGTTCACGCGCGTTGATACGGCGCT
>SXVE01000430.1 GCA_005790265.1 Acidobacteriota bacterium
ATCAAATCGCGCACCGCGCCGAGGTGTTTGTCTTCAATCGCCTTGATTGTATCGCGAAAACTCTCGTCGCCCGTTTCCGCCGTTTTCCCGACCTCAATCAGCGCATCGGTCGCGCCTTGCATCGCCGACAGCACGACGACGCACGCGCTTTTTTCGATTTCACGGCGAACAATCTCAACGACTTTCCCGATATTTTCCGCGCTTCCAACTGAAGAACCGCCAAACTTTAAAACTTTCATATTTGATTTTTGCCACAGAGAATACAGAGTTCGCAGAGATTTTTTAATCATTTAACTCCGTGTTCTCTGTGTTCTCTGTGGCTAAACTTTTTGCAGTAATATTTCCCTTAAATTTTCGTAATTCCCTTCGATTGCGACTTTTTGTGACTGTCGCGCGAACAAATCTTTGACCGATGCGGGCGTTTCGCCGAATGTTCCGACGATTTTTTCGACTGAATCGAATTTGACCGGATGCGCCGTTTCGAGAAAAAATCCGCGTTTTTCGGGATTCGCTTCCAGATATTTTTCGAGCGCGTAAAAACCGACCGCGCCGTGCGGATCGAGAACGTAGTTGTATTTTTCGTAAACTTCGCGCATCGTTTCCGCCGTCGTTTCGTCGGACACGCTGACGGCTTCCATTTTTTCTTTCAAATTCAAATAATTCTGCCCGAAGATTTCCAAAATTCGCACGAAGTTTGACGGATTCGCCACATCCATCGCGTTGGAAAGTGTGGCGACCGAAGTTTTCGTCTGCATTTCGCCGCTCGCTAAGAATTGCGGAATCACGTCGTTGGCGTTCGTCGCCGCGATAAATTTTTCGCACGGTAAACCGGAAACGTGCGCGAGAATTCCCGCCGCGAGATTGCCGAAATTGCCGCTCGGAACGCAAATCACCGGATTTTGGATTTTAGATTGTGGTTTTTGGTTTTCACCATTTTCCATTTTCCATTTTCCATTTTCCATTTCGCTCGCCCATTGCTGAAACGCGTAAAAATAATAAAACTGCTGCGGCAGCCAGCGGGCGATGTTGATCGAATTTGCCGACGTGAGAAAAACTTTGCTTTTCAAATCTTCATCGGCGAGCGCTTGTTTGGCGAGCGCCTGACAATCGTCGAAATTTCCCGCGACTTCGAGCGCGACAATATTTGCGCCCAAAGTAGTTAGCTGCAATTCCTGAACTGTTGACACTTTTCCTTTCGGATATAAAATGACGACTTCGACGTTTTCAACCTGGTGAAAACCAGCCGCGACCGCGCCGCCCGTGTCGCCGGATGTGGCGACGATGACGATTGTTTTTTCCGACTTTTTCGCAGAGAAATACCGCAGACAGCGGCTCATAAACCGCGCGCCGACGTCTTTAAAAGCCAAAGTCGCGCCGTGAAAAAGTTCGAGCGCGGCGATATTTTCGGTGATTTTGACGAGCGGAAAATCGAAATTGACGGTTTCCGCGCAGATTTGGAAAAGCGTTGCGTCGTCAATGTCCGCGCCGATGTAAGGTTTGATTATTTCAAACGCGATTTGCGGCTTTGATTTTTCGGGGAAATCGCGCCAAAAATCTGCGGAAAGCGTCGGAATCGTTTCAGGAAAATATAAACCTTTGTCGTCGGGCTGACCTTGAAGCGCGGCTTCGCGGAACGAAACCGGTCGAGAATGTTTGTTTGTGCTAAAGTATTTCATTCAAAAAAGGTAAAATTTCGGTGCGTTTGCCGGACTTTTTGAGACTGCCGGACGGAAGTTTTATCATAATACGATTTTATGTTTTTTGCGAAAACAGTATTTTAAGTTTTGTTTTTTGGTTGATTTTTTTATTTTATGAAAGAAATTCGCGTTTCTGCGCCCGCGACCGTTGCCAATGTCGTCTGCGGCTTCGATTGTCTCGGTTTCGCTTTGAGCGCGCCGAACGATGAAATGCTCGTCCGCTTAATTGACGAAAAAACCGTGCGCATTATCAATTGCGACGAGTATACTTTGCCGACCGAACCGAAAAAAAACGTGGCGGGCGCGGCACTGCTTTCGATGCTGCGAGCGATTGACGAAGATTTCGGTTTTGAAGTCGAAATCACGAAACACATCAAGCCGGGCAGCGGAATCGGTTCGAGTTCGGCGAGCGCGGCGGGCGCGGTTGTGGCGGCAAATCATCTGTTGAATCAAAGGTTTACCAAACGCGAACTCGTCGAATTCGCAATGGACGGTGAAGTCGTCGCGTCGGGCGCGCGTCACGCCGATAATGTCGCGCCGTGCGTTTTCGGCGGTTTCACGCTCGTTCGCTCGAACCATCCGCTCGATATTGTTGAACTAGAATTTCCGCCGCTGTTCGTCACGGTCGTTCATCCGCAAATCGAAGTCAAAACGTCGGACGCGCGCGAAATTTTGAAACAGAAAATCGCATTAAAAGACGCCGTTGCGCAATGGAGCAACGTCGCCGCGCTCGTCGCCGGTTTGCAAAAAGGCGATTATCAATTGATCGCGCGTTCGCTCGAAGACCGCATTATCGAACCGATTCGCAGCATTTTGATTCCGAAATTCGACGAAATCAAGCGCGAATCGAAAGCGGCGGGCGCGCTCGGCGGCGGAATTTCCGGTTCCGGTCCGTCAATTTTTATGCTTAGCGAAACCGAAACAACGGCGCGCGCGGTTGAAAACGCGATGCGCGACGTTTACGCCGCGACGGAAATCGAATTTAATATTTATGTGTCGCCGATCAATGCCAGCGGCGTAACGATTGCGGATAATTAGATTTTTTGGACAATTTACCAAGAACCTGTTTGGAAGTAGGAAATGGGACACGGATTTGACGGAAAATGCGGATTAGAGCAGATCAGAGGCGAGCAATCAAAACATAAAATCCGCATTAATCAGTTTTTTCCGTTTCATCCGTGTTCTATTCTTGATAATTTTGATGCCTTTTCAATTTCCAACGGGCTATAAGACAAATTAATGAACGATAAAATTGTTTTCCTTTTCGACGTTGACAATACTTTGCTCGACAATGACCGCGTGACGCAGGATTTGCGCACTTTTTTGGAAAAAGAAGTCGGCGGCGAACGCGCCGGTCATTACTGGGAAATTTTCGAGAATTTGCGCCGCGAACTCGGTTACGCCGATTATCTCGGCGCGCTTCAGCGTTACCGCATCGCGTTTCCGTATGATTCGCACGTTCTCGCCGTTTCCACATACCTCGTCAATTATCATTTTGCCAACCGCCTTTTTCCCAATTCTCTCGACGTGCTTGAACACTGCAAAAAATTCGGCAAAGTCGTCATTTTAACCGACGGCGATGTCGTCTTTCAGCCGCGCAAAATCGAGCGTTCGGGACTGTTTGAAGCGGTCGAAGCGAATATTTTGATTTACATTCACAAAGAACTCGAACTCCGCGATGTCGAACGCCGTTATCCCGCCGATCATTACGTTTTGGTTGACGACAAACTGCGAATTCTAACCGCCATCAAAAAAATCTGGCAGGAAAAAGTAACGACAATTTTCCCGCGCCAAGGACATTACGCCTTCGACGAAAAAGAAATCGCGAAATATCCGAACGCCGATATTACAATCGAAAGAATCGGCGATTTACTGAGTTTTAATAAAAATCAACTAACTTTATGTCCACCGAATTAACCAAAGAATACGCTGAATTTTTACAATCTCTCAAAAAGCAAATTGCAAACGCGCAGATCAAAGCCGCGCTTTCGGTCAATCGCGAACTCGTTTTGCTTTACTGGCAAATCGGGCGCGAAATTCTCGAACGCCAAAAAGCGCGAGGTTGGGGCGCGAAAGTTATTGAGCAACTTTCAAAAGATTTGCGCGTCGCGTTTCCCGAAATGAAAGGATTTTCGCGGGCTAACTTGTTGTATATGAGACGTTTTGCGGAAACTTATTCTAATGAGGAATTTGTCCAGCAGCTTGCTGGACAAATTCCGTGGTTTCATAATTGCAAGATTTTAGATAAAACCAAAACGCAAAAAGAACGCGAATTTTACATTCACAAAACAATCGAAAATGGCTGGAGTCGGAACATTTTGGTTTGGCAAATTGAAAGCAAATTGTTTGAAC
>SXVE01000431.1 GCA_005790265.1 Acidobacteriota bacterium
AAGATTTTGTGATACGCAATCATATGGCTCGATTGCTGAAGATCAACGCCGGACGTCACCCAAATTTGACTGAGCGCCCACGCGACGCGATGTTTGAGCTGCGCGTTTCCGTAAAGCGCTTCCTTAAAAAACCAGACTTGCAGCGGATATTGCGAGTAGTGATCGCGGATGCAATTACTATATTCCGTTGACGGATTCGTGAACATTCCGCACCCGTAAGTTGTATTGCCCGCATCGCCGCTTTTAAGTGGCAGTTCGGGATAAGGATTGTTGGTGCTCGGATACGGCGCGTCGAATTGTTCGTTGAGCCACGCGCGCACTCCCATCCGGCGGATTCGCGTATCGAGATAATCGTTCGGTCCGAATGCGGCTTGCTGCAACAGACGGCGGCGGTCGCCAGCCCAGCGATAACCGACATATTCGGGCGCGGCGATGGTTTTTTGCGGCGGCGCGGAAAAATCGCTGATCGGTGTCGGCGCGCTTTTTTCCTGACTGTCTTTGCCGGAAAAATCGCCGCCGATTTTGCCCAGACCGAGCCGCACCGGATTGCTCGCAAGTCCGCGCCACGTTAGTTTAACCGACACGTCGCCATCCGCCGCCGGTTGTTCCCAAAAACCGACTTCGTCGCGCATCTGAATTGTCACGGCGTAAATCCATTCTTGATTTTTCAGCGGCGCAACCGCGATTACCGGAAAACGATATTGTTTGCCGCTTCGGTCAGTCACTTGCAAACGAAGCGCTTCCGCGCCTTCATCTTTAAGCAGATTCAAATTCGTCGCAAAAAGCACGACGTTTGAATCGGGCGCGAAAGCGCGGCTTTTAAGTTTTGTAAAATTAAAACCTTTCGCCGAAAACTCATTGGCGGCGAGCGCGCGCGTCGAATTCGGTTCGCTGATTAAAATCGGCGACGGCGAATTCGGGTCTTCGTCAAATTCCTGCGCCGAAACTGCGGCAACAAGCGGCAAAAGTAACAAAAAAATGCTGAAAATGCGCCGCATTAATCGCGATTCTTGGCAATTCATAGATGGCTGTCTCCTAAAATCTGCTGACTGAAACTAAATTCGGGTGATTTGAATGGATTTTGCTAACGACCAGTAGGGAAAAGTCGTTAAATGTTGTTTAGCAATATTATTTATAAAAGATTTGCCAACAAAACACAAGAAGATTCTTCACCCTCGCATGTTAAATTTGATCGTTTTCTTATACTAATCTTTTTTAATAGCGCATTGGATGCCGCAAACCGCAATTTAGTCGAAAAAAAGTTGAAATTTGTCAGAAATATTTTTTGCGCCTAAAATTTTGAGTTATGCCGAAACGACTTTCATTTGCCGCGCCAGTTGATTTCAGTTTTCGATACACGATTTTCAGTCACGGCTGGAGCAGTCTCGCGCCGTTTGAAAGAGACGCGGAAAATCTGCGGTTGAATTACGTTTTCGGCAGCGACATCGCCGGAAATTCGGCGGCTGTGCAAATCAGCGAAAACGCCGGAACGATTAATGTCGAAATTGACGACGAAAATGCCGACGAAGCGAAAATAATCGCCGCCGTGCGTCATATTCTGCGGCTCGACGATGATTTGAGCGCTTTTTACCGGCTCGTCAAAAAAGAAAAAAGCCTCGCGTGGATCGCCCGCGAAAAAGCCGGAAGACTGCTGCGCTCGCCGACGGTTTACGAAGATTTGGTCAAAACGATTTGCACGACGAATTGTTCGTGGAGCCTGACGGAAAAAATGGTAACGAATCTCGTCGAAAAACTCGGCGAACCGGCGGCGAGCGGCAAACGCGCGTTTCCGACCGCCGAGCGAATGGCGAGCGTTTCCGCCGAATTCTATCGTACGGAAATCCGCGCCGGTTATCGTTCGCCGTATTTTGCCGAACTCGCCGAAGCGGTCGCCGCCGGAAAAATCCAACCGGAAAACTGGCTTGATGCCGCCGTTTCGACCGCCGAATTGAAAAAAGAGATGAAAAAAATCAAAGGCGTCGGCGATTACGCGGCGGAAAATCTCTTGAAGCTCGTCGGCAGTTACGAAGGCTTAGCGCTCGACAGTTGGGTGCGCGCGCAGTTTTACAAAAAACATAATGGCGAAAACGTTTGCGAAGACCGGGAAATCCGAGAGTTTTACAATCGTTTCGGTGCGTGGCGCGGCTTGGTTTTATGGTGCGATATGACGGAAAAGTGGTTTGACTAGAATCGTAAAACCAAGAAAACAAACGCTGCTGAATTTAAAGACTGCGGCAAAAAATCAGCCGACGGTAAAAAATTCTTAAACTTTGCCGTAATCTTCTGCATCAGAAAAGTTTAAGGCGAATCAAAAATCGCCTTTTTATTTCAAGAGAGGGAGAATTACAAACAATGAAAAAATACCGACACGGCTTTTCGTGGGGATTTGCCGTTTTTTCACTAATCATTCTGCTGGTCGCAAGCGGCAGCGCGCAGCGACGCGGAAACGCTTATTCAAAACAATACATCGAGCAGTTGTTGGAGAGAATTGAAGAGCGCAACGACGCTTTTACCGACAGTTTCGACGACGCGCTCGACAACAGCCGACTCGACACAACGCGAACGGAAGAGAATTTTACGGATCGTTCGCGCGATCTGGAAAACGCAACCGACGAATTGCGCAGGGAATTCGACCACAACGATTCGCGCGGCGAAACGGCGGCGAATGTGCGCAAAGTATTGACCATCGCTTCGGATATCAATCGCATTATGCTGCGCCGCAATCTCGGCAGACAAACGGAAGCGACTTGGGTGCAGCTGCGCGCGGAACTGAATACTTTGGCAAAAATTTACAATACACCCGTCGTCGGTTCGAGAACTTACGGAAACGCCGTTGTGCGCAATGCGGCTGTTGCGCCGCGCGTTGTGCGCTCGTCGAATCGAGTCGTTTCAAAACAGCTGGTCGAACAGCTTTTGGAGCGAATCGAAGAACGCAGCGATGCTTTCACCAAAACTTTTGACGACGCGCTCGACAACAGCAATTTGGATACGACGCGCGCCGAAGAAAATTTCACCGACCGCTCGCGCGATTTGGAAAATGCGACCGACGAATTGCGCAGGGAGTTTGACCACAATGATTCGCGCGGCGAAACTTCGGAAAACGTGCGCAAAGTGATGATGGCGGCGACGGTTGTCAATCGAATCGTCAACAGCCGCAATTTCGGCAGACCGAGTGAATACGCGTGGACGCAAATGCGCGCGGAACTAAACGCTTTGGCGAAAATCTACGGATTGCCGTCGGTCGGCGCGCGAACTTATCGTTAGAGATTTTTTGCACGAGAATTTCGCGTTATTAAATAAGAGAACAAAGTTGGAGACAAAAAGCGACGGAATTTTCGTCTCCAACTTTAAGCGAACTTGGTGTAAAATTATCGAAAACCCTTATTTAAGCTAAAACGAACAAATGATAGAAGCCGGAAAAATACTGCAAAATCGTTACCGCGTGCAAAAACAAATCGGACAAGGCGGAATGGGCGCGGTTTACATCGCGACCGACGAGCGTTTCGGCAGCGTCGTGGCGATTAAATAAACGCTCGTGATGGAGCCGCAGTATTTAAAAGCCATCGAACGCGAAGCCAGATTATTAAACAGCTTAAAGCATCCGGCATTGCCGCGCGTCAGCGATCATTTCACCGAAGAAAACGGACAGTTTCTCGTAATGGAATATATTGCGGGCGACGATCTTTCGGAAATGATGGAACGCAGCGGCAAAGCGTTTTCGGTTGAGGAAGTGTTAAATTGGGCGGATCAACTGCTCGACGCGCTCGAATTTCTGCACACGCAGGAAATCCCCGTTATTCATCGCGACATCAAACCGCAAAATTTGAAATTAACGCCGCGCGGGCAAATCGTTTTGCTCGATTTCGGTTTGGCAAAAGGCAACGCCAACGAAGCCGCGCACCAAACCGCGTCGAAAAGCATTTTCGGTTATTCGCGCAATTACGCTTCGCTCGAACAAATTCAGGGAACGGGAACCGATCCGCACAGCGATTTATATTCGCTCGCCGCGACGCTTTATCATTTGCTCGTCGGCATCGAACCGCACGACGCGCTGACGCGCGCGATGCACGTTTTGAGCGAAAAAAACGATCCGCTCGAACCGGCAAATTTTATTAATCCGCAAATTCCGCAAGGCGTCGCTGCCGTATTGCATAACGCGATGGCGCTCAATTCCAATCAGCGTCCGCCGTCGGCAAAAGCGATGCGCCAAATGCTGCGCGATAATGAAAAATACGCCAATCTGATCACCGTTTCGGCAATGCAGAAAGCAAAATCGGACGCTGCCGCCGCGACGCGCGATGCAGCGGGGCGCGCGACGAAACTGTTGCCGCTCGCCGAAAATAATCAGACTGACGTCAAAACAAAAATACTTTCCGGCGACATTGCGGCGGACACCGTGCTGCGAAAATCTTCGCCGAATACCGAAACCGAAAGTGTGCCGACGACTTTATTCGCATCGAGCAACGCGACGAAGCCGGGCGAGCCGAAACGTCGTTCGGCTTTCGCCGCTGTTGCGCTCGGCGGTTTGCTTTTAGTCGGAGTCGGCGCTTCCGCGGTTTATCTGGTCAGTCCGGAAGATTCTTCGGACGCGAATGCTGCCGGAAAAACTTCAGAAGTGCAAACGGCGGTTGCCGCTGAGAACGTCGCGCCTGAAAAACAGAATTTAGCGACATCACCAGCGAACAACGTCGTCGCTGTTGCAGAATCCGCCGCTGTGCCGCGCGCCGGACAGGAGACGCCGAAACAAACGGCGAAAAATCCGTCAGCCGGAATCGGAAAAAACACCGAAGCGGCAAAAAGCACTGCGAAAAATAACGGAAAATCTGGCTCGAAATCTGGGGCTGATGATGGCGATGAAGACGAAAGTATGCGCGTTGTGGGCGAAACGGTTTATCTCGGCGATATGAAAATAACTGACGAGCGAATCGAAACGCCGAATGTAATTGTTGACGAAAACGGGATGAGGCTGAAAAACGTGTCGCGACCGCCGACGCAAGAAGAAATAAAACGGCTGGAAAACCAAATTAAGCGGCGCGCTCTGCGTAACGCGATGAAATACCGGCAAATTCCGCTTCCGCCGAAATCTCCGCCTGCGGAGCCTGAGGAAAAACCGTAAAAAAATGAAAAAGGCGCGCTTAAATTAAACAGCGCGCCTTTTTCATTTTTACAAATTTGCTCGACTGCTCAAACAAATTTTTTAATCAATTCCTTCGAGCGGAAAAAATCGGTCAATAAATTCGATGTGCAGACGCGCAATGCCGTCCGCGCCCATTCGTTTGCCGCGCACAACGGAAATAATCGTCGTATTATACTGATCGCTGGTAACGCGCAAAAACGAGCCGACTTCAAGGTTGAGCGTTGTAAAAATCGCCGCGCCGCCGATGCTCAAGTTTTCCGTGACGGTTGTTTCCGAAGCGAGCACATCGCCGTTGCCGTCAATCATTTCCACGAGCAGCGTCAGCGGAATCGGAAAACGCGATTGGCGACGCTGGTCTTTCGGCAGATTTCTCTCGTCGGGAAACGCTTCGGCTTCTTTGATATGCCACAAACCTTCTTCTTCGCGGTGCTTGATTTCATATAACTTCGCCGGATTGTCCGCAAAACTGCCGGGCGGACGCTTGCCGATAAAAGCGACGCCGAGCGCGTAACTGTCGCCGCTTAAACGGTCGCTAATCGGGACGCAGCGGCGCACTAAACCCCAGACATTATACTGCGGTTCGGTAAAATCGAAACAGCGCAGCTGGCGCGGCAACGGCAGCGTCAAATGCAGCAGACGACCGCGTTTGACCGGACGCTTGAGAACGAAACCGGCGCCGAACGCGGAAATGTCATTGAGCCGCGTCACTTCAGTCCAGGAAACCGTGCGATCAACCTGCGCTTCGATGCGCACCGGCAGAGTTAAAGAAATTCGGCGAATGCGCCGCCCTTCGCTGTCAGCGATGGTAGAAGTCATCATAAAATACTCCGTTTGCTATTGATATTTTTCGTCAGAAAGAAAATTGAAAAATTGCACTGAGATTGGGATTAACGCTTTTGAAATAAAGGGTTTGTAAGTTGCGAAACAGGCTGTTTGCCTGTATAATTATCATACATTAAAAGGGAATTTAATTACAAGTTTTTATTTTCACGCCTTACTTTTATTCGACTCAAAACGCAAAGTAAAAACTAACAGTTAATCGCTAAAAAAGGATAATAAATGGATACAACTTTAGAACGTAATCAAATAAATATCGAAGACGAGATGCGGCGTTCGTATCTCGATTATGCGATGTCGGTCATCATCGGGCGCGCTTTGCCCGATGTGCGCGACGGACTTAAACCGGTTCACCGGCGCGTTTTATGGGCGATGTCGGAACTCGGCAACACGCACAACAAACCGTATAAAAAATCGGCGCGCGTTGTCGGCGACACGATCGGCAAATATCATCCGCACGGCGACACCGCCGCTTACGACACGGTCGTCCGAATGGCGCAGGATTTCTCCTTGCGTTACCCGCTCGTTGACGGGCAGGGAAATTTCGGCTCGATTGACGGCGACAACGCGGCGGCGATGCGCTACACCGAAGTTCGTCTGCAAAAATTGTCAAACGAACTGCTCGCCGACATTGAAAAAGAAACGGTGGATTTTCAGCCGAACTACGACGAATCGTTGTCGGAGCCGAAAGTTTTGCCGACGCGTTTTCCGAATCTGCTCGTCAACGGTTCCGAAGGAATCGCCGTCGGAATGGCGACGAAAATTCCGCCGCACAATTTGACGGAAATTCTGGACGCGACGATTGCTTTAATCAAAAAACCGGAAATTTCCGCCGACGAACTGATTAAAATCGTTCCCGGACCGGATTTTCCGACCGGCGGTTTTATTTACGGGCGTGAGGAAATTCACCGCGCGTATCGCGAAGGTCGCGGCGTCATTCAAATGAGAGCGCGCGCGGCGATTGACCGCATCGGACGCGGCGACCGCGAAAAAGACGCGGTTGTTGTCACGGAAATTCCGTATCAGCTTAATAAAGCGCGTTTGATCGAAAAAATCGCCGAACTCGTCAACGAGAAAAAACTCGACGGCATTTCGGAAATTCGCGACGAATCGAATCGCGAAGGCATTCGTGTCGTCATCGAGCTCAAACGCGACGCCGTTCCGCAAGTCGTGCTCAACAAGCTTTATAAACTGACGCCGCTGCAAATGTCGTTCGGTATTATTAATATCGCGATTGTTGACGGGCAGCCGAAAGTTTTGACGCTCAAACAAATGCTCGAAGCGTTTGTCGAGTTTCGCCGCGAAGTCGTCCGCCGCCGCACCGAATTTGAACTTAGAAAAGCGCGGGCGAGAGCGCATATCTTAGAAGGTCTGCAAAAAGCGATTGACGCGCTCGATTACATTATTCCGCTGATTCGCAACTCGCGCTCGACCGACGAAGCGAAACAATGGCTGACCGGAAATTTCGCGACGCTCGACGACCAAAAAACGTGGCGCGGCGCACCGGCGGACAAAACTCTGGCGGGATTTTTGAAAGAATTGCGCAAAGTAATCGGCGATCTTAATTTTTCCGACATTCAGGCGCAGGCGATTCTCGATTTGCAACTGCGACGGTTGTCGGCGCTCGAACGCCAGAAAATTATTGACGAACTCGCCGCGATTATGAAATTCATCGGCGAACTCGAATCAATTTTGGCAAACGATCAATTATTGCGGCAGGTTATCGTCGAAGAATTGCAGGAAGTCAAAAGAAATTTCGGCGACGCGCGCAAAACCGAAATCGTGGACGCGGGCGTCGAATTGCGAATCGAAGATTTGATTCCCGACGAAGAAGTCGCCATTACGGTGACGAACGCCGGTTATATCAAACGAACACCGGTTTCGATTTACTCGAAACAAGGTCGCGGCGGCAAAGGACGACTCGGCGCGAAAGCGAAAAACGAAGATTTCGTTGAACACTTATTTACCGCTTCGACGCACGCGTCGCTGATGATTTTCACCGACGACGGACAAGTTTTCAAAATGAAAGTCCACGAAATTCCCGAAGCCGATCCGTCGGCGCGCGGCAAAGCTGTGGTCAATCTCGTGCAGCTTTCGACCGATCGAAAATTGGTGGCGGTGATGGCGGTCAGGGATTTCAGCGAAGAAACTTATCTGACGATGGTTACGAAACAGGGCATCATCAAAAAATCATCGCTTGCCGATTACCAAAACATTCGCGTCAGCGGCATCAACGCGATTAATATTGATGAAGGCGACGAATTGCTGGAAGTCATCAGAACAAACGGCACTAATCAAATTCTTATCGCGACGCACGACGGAATGGCGGTGAGATTTGAGGAAACCGATGTTCGACCAATGGGACGCGTCGCACGCGGCGTGCGCGGCGTTAATCTGAAAAAAGGCGATTTCGTCGTGTCGGTCTGCGCCGTTTCTAAAGAAGGCGACGAGAAAATTCTCTCGATTTCCGAGCAGGGTTTCGGCAAACAAACGAAAGCGAAAAGCTACCGTCTGACGAAACGCGGCGGCAAAGGCGTGATCAATATGAAAACGACCGCCAAAACCGGCAAAGTCGTCGCGGCTTTTCAGGTCGAGGAAGATTCGGAAATTATGATTATCACGCAGCAGGCGAAACTGATTCGGCTCGGCGTTGATAAAATCCGCGAAACCGGCAGAAGCGCGCAGGGCGTAATGTTGATTCGCACCGGAACTGACGATTTGGTCACGAGCGCGTCGAAGTTGGAAATTTCCGACGAGGACGAGGTCGGCGAAATCGGCGAAATCGAGTAAACCATAAATCGAAAAACTAAAAAAGGCGCGAACGGAAAATTATTTTCCGTTCGCGCCTTTTTTCCGCTTTTGTGAATTTTCGAATTATCAATTGAAAATGAAAAGTTCTACAAACAACTCCACTGATTATTAACGAGCATTGCCGGCGCGCCGGTTCCGCCAGCCTGACACGGCGTTGTCGAGCGTTTGCAGTTTTGGCAGTAAATCATTGAGCCGTTCGCTTTTCCGGTCGGCAACTGGTTTTGATTGAATGAAGGCATCTGCACCGGCAGACCGAATTGAACGTCCGTTCCGAAATAAGTCGGATAACCTTTTAGTTTATCGAAATCATCGGGTTGTCCGGTCATAAAAACAACCGTCGCTTTATCGAAAAACTCGCGCGTTGCGCCCTGACAATTTAAGGTGTAACCGTCGTGGCAAAAACGGTCGCCGGTCGAATAAATTCTGACGAATTGATTGGTTTTGAAAGTTTGCGCGCCGTATAAATTGCCCATCGAAACGAAATTTTTGCGCGCCTTGAAAACCATCGGATCGCCGAACAAACTGTTAATTACCGTCATCGGATAAGAATAATCGCCGACGACCGGATCGCCGCCTTCGTTCAGCATGTAAGAATTCGTCATGCTTTCGGTTTGCGACGCGATGACGGTGATATTTCCGGTGTTGACCGTGCTCAAAAAGGTGCCGCCGCGCGCATCGGCAAAACCGCCGCCGTAGGTGTCCTGAATCATAATCGTCGCGGCGCGTTCAAAATGCATCGAATTCGCGTTTTGTCCGAGCTGACGTTTCGGATTGACAAAAAAACTGCCTTCGATCTTCCAGTCGGAATTGAGCGTGTCGTTCCAGATTCCGGCGTCGCGATTGAAAATAAAGCGGCAATGATTGATTTTGATGTAATCAAACTGCCAGTGGCGATTCGTCTGCATCAAGCCGCGCCCGTAAATTCCGCGAAAAAAATTGTTAAAGGAAACGCGCTCGAAATAAAAATCCTGCGCCGATGTGTACGCGCCGACCGCTTCAAAACCCGCCGTGTTTTCGTTGCTGCGCGCGTAAAGCTCGATGTCTCTGATCGTGATTTTTTCTGTGCACTCGCCGATTTTGAAAATCGAACGATTCGTTCCGGCGAGCGTAATCCGGCTCGGACTGCGCTGTACGACGTTGTTGGTAAACGTGTTCGACTGCAATCCGCCGACGCCTTGAACGACGATGTTCGACGGCAAAACAAGCGGTTTGTAATCGGGCGCGGAACCGACGAGGTAATCGCCTTCGGGAAAACTCAGCGTGCCGCCGTTGTGCGCCGAAACGAAAGCAAGCGCGCTGCGAATGGCGAGCGTATCGTCGGTTTTACCGTCGCCGACCGCGCCGAAATCGCGAATGTTGTAAAAACCCGTGCTGCGCTCATCGAAATTGGCAACCCAATCGTAAACGACGTTGCCGCTCGATTGATCGCCGCGAAACGAAATACGATATTTTTTATCTTCGCCTTCAAAACACCATTTCGTCGCCGCATTCGCCTGCATCGTCGCCGCATTGCCCGTTTGCGTCAGCAAAGTTCCGTTGCAACCGCGAACTTTCAGCGGCGTTGCCGCATTCAAATCCGAAATCGTCACGGATGTTGTCGGCGGCGCATAACGCAAAGTACACATCGCCGCCTGCTGATTTTCGGGAACGTCGAGAATGATGTTGTAGCCTTCAAACTTGTTTTGCGCGGATAGATGGGAAATACCGAACAAAAGAAATACGAAACACAGTGATATTTTTTTCATAAGACTTTTAAGTTTATTTGCGGAAAATTTTATTTTGGCAGATCAGCAGAAAAATCTCGAATCCTTTCCAGATACGATTTTCGGTTGAGCGGAAAAATATCATTGTGACCGCCTTCAATCCAAAGCGAAAATTTTGGCTCGTTTGCGGCGGCAAACATCATCTCGGAATGCCAAAGAGGAATTAATTCATCGCTTTTGCCGTGAATGAAAAGGATTGGCGTATCAATTTGTTTGAGTTTTTTGAGACTCTGAAATTTGTCGAAAGGAAAAATCGGGTATTTGGTAACAACGCGAAAAGCCGAAACAAATGAGCTTTCGACAATTAGACCGCTGCATTTTTCGCGAGACACCAAATCAATTGCTATCGCTCCGCCGAGCGAACGTCCGTGAACAATAATGTTGTTTGGATCAATTTTAAGATTTTCAGTCAAATATCTTAACGCCGCCTGCGCGTCTTCGTAACTTTTTCGCTCTCCAGATTTTCCCTCGCTTGTTCCGTAACCTTGGTAATCGTATGTGAAAACCGCGAAACCGGAGCCTCGCAAATCTTCAAGAAAATATTCTGTTGTTCCGATATCTTCGGCGTTGCCGTGATTGAACAAAATCGTGTATTTGGCGGAAGCATTAGGAAAATGTTTGGCGGATATTTTCGCGCCATTTGCCGAAGTCAATTTGATAATTTCCGAGTTGTCGCGGTATGAGCTTGGTGGTGGTTGGAAGATCAGCCTGTCTGCTGAAAAAAATGCGAGCAGCATATTGATTAAATAAAATGCCGCCAAAACCATGGAAATTGTCAGCATCAAACGTTTGAAATTAAATTTCTTTTGTTTCAAAATCGCCATCACGCTTAAATCACACGCGCTTTTAATCAAAAAGTGTCGGCATATTTGAATTTCCCAAAAGCGCGTCAAGACCGAAATGCTCGTAGGCGCGGCGCGTGACCAGACGACCGCGCGGCGTGCGGTTGAGGAAACCGATTTGAATCAGGTAAGGTTCGATGATTTCTTCAATCGAATCTTTTTCTTCGTGAATCGCGGCGGAAATCGTGCCGAGACCGACCGGACCGCCGTCGAATTTATCAATGATGGTTAACAAAAGTTTGCGGTCAACTTCGTCGAGACCGAACACGTCAACTTCCATTCGGTTGAGCGCATCTTGCGCGACGGCTTCGGTGATTCGTCCGTCGTAATCAACTTCGGCGTAATCGCGCACGCGGCGCAAAAGTCGGTTGGCGATGCGCGGCGTTCCCCGCGAGCGTTTGCCGATTTCGCGCGCGCCGTTTTCTTCGATTTCGACTTTCAAAATGTCGGCGGAACGCGAAATAATCGTTGTCAAATCATCGAGATTGTAAAAATCGAGGTGAAAAACAATGCCGAAGCGCCCGCGCAGCGGCGCCGTAATCATTCCCGGTCGAGTTGTTGCGCCGATCAGAGTGAATTTCGGCAACTCAAGTTTAATCGAACGCGCCGCCGTTCCTTGCCCGATCATCAAATCGAGATTGTAATCTTCCATCGCCGGATAGAGAACTTCCTCAATCGCCGGATTCATCCGGTGGATTTCATCAATAAACAACACGTCGCC
>SXVE01000432.1 GCA_005790265.1 Acidobacteriota bacterium
CAGAAAAAATCGCGCTTTTTTTGCAGCAGGAAACAAACGAAAACGGCGACAATCTGCTTCGCGCGAGCCTTGAAAAAATTAATCAAAGACTCGAAACAATCGAATCGCAAATCGCATCTTCAAACTCAATTTTACCGACGTATTTGCAGAAGCAAGCGTCGGTTCACTCAAGTCAGAATCAGTTTACAAATCTCGAATCACTCGCCGACGAAATAACCAATAATATCCAAAATGAAAAGGCTTGCCCGTATGAACCGACGGGCAAGCCTTGTGACCATTGCGCGATGTGTAATTCGCTCGGATTCTAAAAGTTAGCGCGCGGCAGGAGCGGCTGGTGCTTGCGGAGCCGCCGGAGCCTGCGGCTGCTGGTTGCGACGAAGCGAATTCGGATCAGGCAGCTGCGGAGCTTGTCTCGCGCTCGGATCAGCCTGGAAATTCGGCTCTTCCTTAAAACCCAACAAACTTGCAGTTAAAACCGCCGGAAACTGATTGCGCGTCGTGTTGTAATCCTGAACCGCCTGATTATAATCGAGACGTGCGACGTTAATGCGATTTTCTGTTCCCGAAAGTTCATTCTGCACGTTCAGAAACAGTTCGTTGGAACGCAGTTGCGGATAGCTTTCCTGCAAACTCAAAAGCCGACCGATTGTTCCGCCGAAACTGTTATTCGCTTCGATCACTGCTTGTTTCTGTTCAGGCGATTTGTCGCCGTCGGCGCCCTGCGGCGCAGCGCTCGTCGCATTCAATAAACGCGAACGGGCGTCGGCAATTTGACCGAAAACTTCCTGTTCCTGAATCGCCGATTGCTGCGCGACGTTGACCAAATTAGGAATCAAATCGGCGCGCCGTTGCAGAGTGCTTTCCACATTCGCCCATTTTCCGCGCACGTTTTGTTGCTTTGCCGTTAAATCGTTGTAACTGCAACCGCTTAAGCCGAAAACGGCGAAAAGCGCGATTGACAATAAAATAAATCTTTTCATCTGTGTTCTCCTCATAAAATGTTAATTGTTAGATGTTAATCGTTAATTGTTAACCGCTTTTTTTTGCAAAAATCTTTGCCGATTAACTATTAACAATTATCGTTTTACGATGTTTCCAAATTATCTACCGCCGCGATGACGTTTTCGATCTCGCGCATGTATTCGGCGAAAAGTTCATTAGCCGAAATTTCATCTAAATTCTGTGCGTAATTATTCTCACGAATATTGAATATTTTTTCAAACGGTTTACCGTTGAGCCGCAATTTCTGCGCGGTCAGCGCGACGATTTGATGTTTGCCGTTCGGCGGTTCAACGCCGCGAAGCAGTAAAACAGCTCGAAAAAGCGACGCGAAACTGGAAAGACTGTCCGACATCAAACCGACCAGACCGGAAACCGAATGCGAAACCGGAATATACGTGCGGCGCAGTAAAATCAATTTGCTGCGCAGTTCGTATTCGGTTTGATGACGCAAAAATTCGTCGGAAATTTTGATATTGGCAAGCACATCAGTTCCGTAAAGCACTTTGCGCGCGCGTTCCATTTGATGAAATTCAATCGGAAAAACATCAGCCGCCGTTTCCAATTCGTTAACGGTAAAATAAACCGGAATCGGATGACCGAGCCGCGTCCATTCACGCATCGGCGCCTGCGCGTTACGCAATTCTTTCGGCGTAATTTCGTGCAGCGCGATTAATAAATTAGAATCCGGTTGATTATTTGCATAATCGCCAGCAACCGCCGCCGCGCCGTAAAGAATGACCGACGCCAAATTCCTGCCGTGCGTCGCGCGCAAATCGTCTAAAAAACCTTCAAATTGATTGCTCATAAAATATTTTAGAATTCAGAATTCAAAATTCGATTTCAAAATTTAACATTAACCTTGAATTTTTAACCCTGAACACTAACCCGAATCTACCAATCGCCGCCCGCTCCGCCGCCGCCGAAATCACCACCGCCGCCGAAACCGCCCCAACTGTCGCCGCCGCCGGACGAACCGCCCCAACTGCCCGAAGACGAACCGTGCGAACTGCCGGAATTAGCAAGAATCGAACCGACAATCCACGGCAGAGCGCTTGCTCCGCCGCCGAAACCGCCGCCGCCGAAACCGCCGCGACCGCCGCGACCGCCTCTGCCCGAACGACTGAAAATCAATATCAAAAGCACAAACAGAATAATCAGGCAGCAACCCGTGCCGCCGAGCGCCGAATCGCGTTTCGTCTGATTTCTCGGCTGAGTTGCTTCGGGCGTCGGCACCGGCGCGCCGCTTTGCCGAGCTTCGATTGTGCTGATATAAGCGTTGATCGTGTCGGAAATTCCTTTGCCGTAATCGCCTTGCCGAAAAGCCGGAACGAGATTTTGCCGCTGCAATTGTCCGACCAATCCGTCGGGCAGTTCGTCTTCGAGATCTTTGCTAACCTGCGTAAAATATTTGCGGTCGTCAACGGCGATAAAAAGCAACGCGCTCGGATTATCGTCCGCTTTGGCGCCGATTCCCCAACCGCGCGAAACGGCGAGAGAATAATCGAAAATCGGGCGTTCGCCGGTAGATTTGACAATCGCGACGGCGAGTTCGACCGGCGGATTTGTCTTATTTTTAAATTCCCTGATGCGCTGTTCGAGCTGCTGCTTGGTCGCCGCATCAATGACGCCGGCATAATCATTCACCGCTCCGGTCGGCGCGGGCAAAGGCGAATCATTAATGGAAAACGGCTGATTCTCCTGCGCAAAGGCGAAACTTGCCGTCATTAAAAAAATCAGAACCGCGAAATTCAGTTTTACCGATGCTAATTTTGTCTTCATTAATATTGATTTTGCCAAATATAACTGGAATACGAAAGTTTGAATCTAAATGTTCCGATTGTAAAAATAATGATAAGCAATCAGTGTTCCAAAAAAGTGTGCAAAACGAAATGAAGAGTAAAAAACAGTGCGACTCCGGCGAAAACAGCGAAGGAAACGAGCGGACGTTTGCCGCCGTGATGATTTACTTCCGGAATCAGATCGCTGGCGGCGACATATAAAGTGACGCCGCTCGCGAGCGGAAGCGCATAAGCGACAGCCGAATCGAGTTTGGCGCCGATAAAATAGAAAAGCAGCACGCCGATAAATGTCATTAAACCGACGAGCGACGTCGCCGTTAAAACTTCTTTGAAGCCTTTGCCCGCCGCCAAAATCATCGAAGCAATCGTAAAACCCTCGGGAAATTTGTGGAGAAAAACGGCGATGAAAACGAGAAATCCGACTTTCAGATCAATAATCGAAGCGGCGGCGATTGAAACGCCGTCAAAAAACGTGTGAATCAGCAAACCGCCGATCGCCGTATAAGCCGAACGCGGCGAAATCAGATGATCGTGGTGCATTTCTTCGCCGAGATGAAAATGCGGTGCGATGGTATGCTCGAAAAATTGCGTTAAAAGATAACCGGCGAGCAGCAGAATCATCGGCACGGCAAGGTTTTCGCTTTCCGACGGATTGAGTTTTTGCCAAATCAAAATGCTTTTCGGAAGAATCTCAAAAAACGTCACGGCGAGCATAAATCCCGCTCCGAGAGCCAGTAAATATTTGAGAAATCTTTTGTAATTGCGGTGGATTTGCGACGGAAAAAGAATCAAACCGCCCAAAATATTGGCGAATGCGGCGGCGAAACCAAAAATCAGCAGCTGGAAAAAAATCGAATTCATCGGCGATTATAAAAATACTAACTGTATCTCAAACGGCGACGAAACGAAAATTCAACGGGAAAATCAAAATTGCCTAACTTAAAAAAGCGACAAAATCGGTCAAAAATTTAAGCAGTTGATTAATAAAAAATGTTGCGATATTTCTTGACAGAAGAAGAAAAATAGTCGTAATATGCTTGCAAGTATTTGAAAAAAAGTCTGAATTTGAAAATTTGGCGATTGTAATTTTAGATAAAGTATGTGTTTAAAACTTTAAGCACTTTTCCCCAGAACGAGTCTAAAAGATGCCGCGCGAAAAAAAATATTACAATTATCTTGGACAGGACGGTCTAAAACATTCTAATTTTCGCGTAAATCTAGCAAAAAACAGCATTCTATCAAAGGGTTTCCCAATAGAAAAATCCGAGAGCAATTTTGTGTCTTGAAAAAGGTTTCGTGTGTTTAAGTCGTAACGAGTTCTTTGAAGATGCCGGAAAACAAAGCCGAAAATTTGCACGCATCCGTTTTGCTCGGCGAAACTCTGGAGCTTTTAAGTGTGCGCGACGGCGGCGTTTATGTAGACGCGACGCTCGGACTCGGCGGTCACGCCGAAGCGATTTTAAGCTCTGCCGAAAATGCGCGCTTGATCGGAATTGATCAGGACGCGCAGGCAATCGGTTTCGCCGAAAAAAGATTAACCGGATTCGGCAACCGAGCGCGAATTTTTCACGCTAATTTCGCGGATATCAAAACGGTTTTGCGCGAAGCTGAGATTGAAAAAGCGGACGGCGTGCTGGCGGATTTGGGCGTTTCGTCGCTGCAGTTTGATACGGGCGAGCGCGGATTCAGTTTTCGTTTCGACGCGCCGCTCGATATGCGGATGGATCCGGAATCGGGCGCGGAAACAGCCGCCGAGCTGCTTGAAAACTTGTCGGAAGAACAAATCGCCGATTTGATTTACCAGTACGGCGAAGAAAGAGCATCGCGCCGAATCGCGCGGCGCATCGTTTGGAAAAGAGAAATCGGCGAGCCGATTACGACGACGAAAGAACTCGCCGAAACGGTGGAAAAAGCAATCGGGCGCGCGGGCGGCGCGAAAAACAGAGATAAGATTCATCCGGCGACGCGCACTTTTCAAGCGCTGCGCATTGCGGTCAACGGCGAGCTGGAAATTCTTGAAAATTTTATTCGCGACGCGGTTGATGTCCTGAAACCGGACGGACGATTGGCGATCATCACGTTTCATTCTTTGGAAGATCGCATCGTTAAGCAGACTTTTCAGAAACTTGCGGGAAAATGTTTTTGTCCGCCGCGAATTCCCAAATGCGTCTGCGGCGCTGAAAAAAGAATTGAAATTCTGACGCGCAAACCGGTTGTCGCCGACGAGACGGAAATCTCGGAAAATCCTCGATCAAGAAGCGCGAAATTGCGCGTTTGTCGAAAATTAGATTAGAAAGCGCGACCGAATTTTTGCGAAAATTTTATGAGAAAAAGAAACTCGCCGCAAACAAAATCCAACCAGAACATCAAACGCGAACACGATTCGATTCCGTGGCGATATCTTTTGATGACGCTCGTTTGCGGCTTGTTTTTGATCGTCGGCTTTTTCTTCGCCGCGCGCCAGCATTTTTATTCGATTGACTACGGAATCAAAAACTCGAGACTGCGCAAACAGATTGATGAACTCGAAGCCGAAAAGCGCCGTTTGATTTTGCAGAAAGAAATTGCGCTCTCGCCCGGGGAAATAAAAAAAGCGGCGAAAAAAATCGGTTTGACGGCGATGACGGCAAGCAATATCGAGGCTTTTCGCAGCGCGGCGGACGCACCGGTCAAACCGAAAACCGAAAAAATCTCGATTGATAAAACGCCGGAAAAACCTTCGGACGCGAAAGACGCGATTATGGCGGCAAACAAGCCTGCCGAAAAAATTGCGAAAGCCGAAAAAATCGTCAAGCCGGAAAAGAAAACGACGGACGCAAAAGATAAAACGCAGGCGAAATCAGCTAAATAAAACGGCAATTGAAAAATTCTAAAATATGGCGCGAAACACAAAAAAAACAAAGAAAAAAAATTCGATGCAAACCGCATTTACGCGGTTTATGTTAGTTGTCGCATTTTTTATTTTGTGGATCGGCGGCATCGGCGTGCGGCTCGTTCATCTGCAAATCAATCAGCACGAAGTTTTGCGCGACAAAGCGCTTGACCAGCGCCGCGACCAAATCAAAAGCCGCCAGCTGCGCGGCACGATTTATGATCGCACCGAACGCGCGCTGGCGATGAGCGTTAAAGTGAAATCGCTCTACGCCGATCCGCGCGAAATCGAAGATGCGGACGCGGCGGCGAAGATAATCGGCAAAGCGCTGAAATCCAAGCCGAATGAAATCGCCAAAGCGTTAAAAGAAGGAAAAGAAACCGGAAAAAAATTCGTTTGGCTGGCGCGTAAACTCGACGAAAACGCCGCCGACCGAATTAACGAAGAACTCGAAGACCGCAGTCTCCGCAAATACGATTTGCCGCGTTATGCCGGTTTATACTGGCGCGAAGAGCAAAAACGCAGTTATCCGTATCAGAATCTGGCGGCAAGCGTGATCGGTTTCAGCAACGCCGACGATATCGGCAGCGCCGGAATCGAGCAGGCGCAGGAAGAAGTTTTGCACGGCGCGGTGATTAAAGGCTGGCAGGATCGCGACCGGCTCGGCAGAGTTTACGACGAATCGGACACTGAAGAACGCGAACCGCCGAAAGATGTTGTGCTGACGCTCAATCATTCGATTCAATATAAAGCCGACCTCGCGCTCGAACAGGGAGTGAAAAATTCCAACGCAAAATCGGGAATGGCAATCGTGCTCGATCCGAAAACCGGAGAAATTTTGGCGATGTCGAATTATCCGACGTTCGATCCGAATCGCTACACGGAATTTGCGACGGAAAATTATTCAAATCGCACGATTCACGATATTTACTCGCCCGGTTCGGTGTTCAAACTCGTCACATACAGCAGCGCGATTAACGAAAATATTATTAATCCGGACAATCAGGTCGCGTCGGCGAGCAGTTTTATCGAAGTCGCCGGACACCGTTTTACCGATCACCATTCGCGCTCGAATATGACTTACCACGATGCGATGGCGGTTTCGAGCAACGTGACGGCGATCAAAACGGCGCTCGGCGTCGGGAAAGAAAAATTTCACGATTATATTAAGCGTTTCGGATTCGGAAAACCGGTCGGCGTGGAGCTTCCGGCGGAAACCGGCGGCATTGTGCGTTCGCCGAAAGTGTGGCAGGGCGACAGTCTCGCCTCGATGTCAATCGGCTATGAAATTGGCGTTTCGGCTTTGCAAATGGCGACCGCTTTTGCGACTATAGCCAATGACGGCGAAAGAGTACAACCCCACGTTATTAAGGAAATCCGCCACGCAGACGGGAAAATTTTCAGCGCGACCGAGCCGCAAAAAACTCGTGTCGTGACGGCTGAAACTGCGCGCGGACTTCGGAAAATGCTGCGCGAAGTCGTGCTCAAAGGAACCGGAAAACGCGCGCAGCTGAACGGTTATACGTCGGCGGGAAAAACGGGAACGGCTTGGAAATTTAATCCGAAAACAAAACGAGTTGACGCGTCGAAATATATTTCGTCGTTTATCGGAATGGCTCCGGCAGACGATCCGAAAGTCGTCATTGCGGTCGTGATGGACGAGCCGAAATCAGGCGCGCGCGACGGCGGACAAGTTTCCGCGCCGGTTTTTCGCGAAATCGCCGAAGGCATTTTGCCGGAAATGAGCGTGATTCCCGATGCCAATATTAAATTTGATCAGTTGACGGCGCAGGAAATTCCCGCAGAAATCGAAACTTCGATTTTGCCGGAAAACGAGCGAATATTTTCACTCGAAGCGCTTGAATCGGAAGAAACGGACGCGGTTGAAAATAATGTTGACCAGAAAGAACAAAAAGTTTCTCAAAAAGAAAAACCGAACGCGGAAATAAGAGAAGCACCGAAAGAAAAGAAGAAAGAAGAAAAAACAGAAATAAAGAAAGAACCGAAAAAGGAACCGAACCGCGAGAAACCGCCGGAACCCGATAAAAAATCAGCGAAGCCGAAAGCGAACGCCGTCGGACAGGAAAAAACGAAAAGCGACCAGAAGAATAAATCTTCCGGCGAAAAGACGAAACAAAAAACTTGAAACTTGAAACCGCAATCGCCTATATGGAAGCCGACGCTTCCGCCATCAATCCCGCCTTGCTCGGCAGGGAAGTGCAATCTTTCTCGATTGACTCCCGCGAAGTGCAGGCGGGCGATTGTTTTTTCGCGCTTTCGCAGCCCGAATATCAAAACAACTGTTTTAACGGAGATTTTGAAGATTCGACGAAATACGTCGTTGCGGCATTTGAAAAAAGCGCAATCGCTGCCGTTGTCCGGCGCGACCGTTACGAAGAACATCGCGCCGAGCTTGGCAAATATCAGGATCGGCTGATTTTCGCCGACGACGTGATTGCCGCGTTTCAAAAATTGGCGCACGGCGTTTATCTCGAATGGAACAAAACAATCGTCGCCGTCACCGGAAGCGCCGGAAAAACGACGGCGAAAGAATTGACGGCGCACGTGCTCGAAAAATCCGGGCGCAAAGTTTTGCGCAACATCAAGAATTACAATAACGGACTGGGCTTGCCGATTACGGTTTTGAATTTGGCGAAAGACGCGTCTTACGACGTCGCCGTTCTCGAAATGGGAATGTCCACGCCGCATCACGAAATCGCTCGATTGTGCCGCATCACGCCGCCGGATTTCGCCGTCGAACTCAATGTTTTGCCGGTTCACGTCGAACATCTCGGCTCGATTGAAGCGGTCGCGCGGGCGAAAGCCGAACTCGTCGAAGGAATGAAACCAGGCGGAACCGCCGTTTTAAACGCTGATGACGAGCGAGTTGCGGCAATGCGCGAACTGTCAAAAGGAAACACGATCACTTACGGAATTGAACATCCGGCGGACGTTACGGCGCGCGATGTGACGATGAACGGATTCGGCGAGACGCATTTTACATTGAATACGCCGAACGGAAATGCCGAAGTGGTTTTTTCGCTGTCGGGCAAACACAATGTTTTGAACGCTTTGGCGGCGGCGGCGGTCGGCTGCGGTTTCGGAATGACGGCGCAGGAAATTGCCGGCGCGCTGAAAACCGTGCAGCCGCCCGCGCAGCGCGGCGAAATTCTGCATTTCGCAAACGGTTTTACGGTCATTAACGATTCGTATAATTCAAATCCGGCGGCGCTGCTTTCGATGGTTCAAACGCTTTTGGACGGCGGCGCAAACGCGCGGCGAAAAATCGTGGTTGCCGGTGAAATGCTCGAATTGGGCGAGCGCGAAAAGGAAATTCACCGCGCGACCGGCGAAAAATTGGCGGCGAGCGGCATTGATTTTCTAATCGGAATTCGTAATTTGGCGCGGGAAATGACCGAAAGCGCCGCCGGTGCGGGATTAAAAGAAACAAAATTTTTCGCGTCGTCCGCCGAAGCGGGCGAGTTTTTAATCGGTGAAATAAAGCCGGGCGATTTGATTTTGGTCAAAGGTTCGCGCGGCGTGCGCACGGAAAAAGTGATCGAAAAAATACTGGAAAAGTACGAACTGGAAAATAAAAGCCAAGCGGTTGCGGAATAGAAGATTTACCGAGAATCCGAAATCCGAAATCGAAAATCCAACTGATGCTTTACTACTTTTTATATCAAATAATCTTTCAAATTTACGGCAGAGGTTCCGAGTCGTATTTTTTCAAAGGCTTAAACGTCATTCAATACGTGACGTTTCGCACCGCGTGGGCGACGATTACGGCGCTTTTGATTTCGCTGTTGTTCGGCGGAAAAGTGATTAAAAAATTAGCCGATTTGAAAGTCGGGCAGGAAATCCGCGAAGAATTGTCCGCCGAACATCACGCGAAAAAAGGCACGCCGACGATGGGCGGAGTTTTGATTTTGGTTGCGGTTTTTATTTCGACGCTGTTGTGGGCGCGGCTCGATAGCCTTTATTTATGGCTCGCGCTCGGCGCGACGACGGCATTCGGCGTCATCGGATTCATTGACGACTACATCAAAATCGTCAAAAAACGCAGCGAAGGTTTGACCGAAAAACAAAAATTAGCCGGTCAACTAATAGTTTCGGTCATCGTTTGGGGCTGTCTTTTTTTGACGACGAGCTATCCGTGGAATTTGAGTATTCCTTTCTTTAAAGAAACGGCGATCACCGATATTACTTATGTCGGACCGTTTATTTATTTATTCTTTATCATTTTCGTGCTTTTGGGATCGTCAAACGCCGTCAATTTAACCGACGGAATGGACGGACTGGCGGCGAGCGTCACGTTTATCGCGATGTCGGCGCTGACGGCACTGACTTATGTGGCGAGCGATGCGCGCTGGTCGAATTATCTCGACATCACGCACAAACCGGAAGCGGCGGAACTGACGGTTTTCTGCGGCGCGATGGTCGGCGCGAGTCTCGGATTTTTGTGGTATAACGCTCCGCCCGCGCAGGTTTTTATGGGCGATGTCGGCAGTCTGGCAATCGGCGGCGCGCTCGGAACCGTCGCGATTCTGACGAAACAAGAATTTCTTCTGCCGTTTATCGGCGGAATATTTATTCTGGAAGCGGCTTCGGTGATGCTGCAAGTCGGTTATTTCAAGTTTACCAAGCGAAATACCGGCGTCGGCAAACGAATTTTTCGCCAAGCGCCGCTGCATCATCATTTTCAACTCGAGGGTTGGAAAGAGCCGAAAATCGTTTTTCGCTTCGTGATAGTCGCGATACTTTTTGCGCTGTTGAGTTTATCAACATTGAAATTGCGGTAGAAATTTGTTCGGTTTTTTGATTGTTAGTTTTTGAGTCGAATGCTTCTTGAAAATCGCAAAGCACTGATTTTGGGCGCGGGAAAATCCGGCGTCGCTTCCGCCGAGTTTTTGGCGGCGCGCGGCGCTGTCGTTGCGCTGCACGACAAAAAACCGATTGAAAATTGGACGGACGAAGCCAAAGCATTAAAAGAGCGCAAAATCGGTTTGATTGACGGCAATCTTCCGTCATGGCTGCTCGATCAGATTGATTTGGTCGTCATCTCGCCGGGCGTGCCGACGAATTCGATTCCCGCGCGTTACGTTGACCGCAAAAACGGCGAAGTGATCGGCGAAGTCGAATTAGGTTATAGATTTACGAAAGGCAGATTCGTCGGCATCACCGGCTCGAACGGCAAAACGACGACGACGACTTTGATCGGCGAGCTTTTGAAAAACAGCGGCATCGAAACGCAAATCGGCGGAAACATCGGGACGCCGTTAATTTCACTCGCGGAAACTTCGACGGAAAAAACGTGGACGGTCGCCGAGCTTTCGAGTTTTCAACTGGAAACGATTGTGGATTTTCGCCCGAACATCGGAATTTGCTTGAATGTGACGCCGAATCATCTCGACCGATACGATTTTTTTTCGGATTACGCCGCCGCCAAACATCGGCTTTTCGCCAATCAAACGGCGGAAGATGTCGCGATTCTCAATGCCGACGATGAAATTACGACGAGCTGGGCAAGCGGTTTGAAAGCGAACATCGTTTTGTTTTCGACGAAAAAAGAATTGGACGAAGGCTTGTTTCTGCGCAATCGCGATTTGATTTGCCGCGCGGGCGGAAAAGAAAAAATTCTGACGACGCGCGATGACATTTTTCTGCGCGGTCTGCACAACGTCGAAAACATTCTGGCGGCTTTAGCGGCAGGTTTGGCGTGCGGCGCTGCGCCCGATTCGATGCGCGAAACGGTGAAAAATTTCAAAGGCGTCGAACATCGCATCGAATTCGTCGCGGAAATCGAAGGTGTTAAATTTTACAACGATTCAAAAGCGACGAGCGTTGACGCGACCTTAAAAGCGCTCGAAG